>JAWVZJ010000390.1:0-2896 GCA_033722255.1 Thermoanaerobaculia bacterium
CCACGTAGGCGCCGACCTTCAGATCCCGCAGCCGGGACACGCCCGGCCCGTCCCGGGGTCTCCGGCGCCGGGAAGGGCGCCGGCGCCGGGGGAGGATCTGAGCTTCGGAGAAGAGGGTCAGGCCTGCGCCGGGCAGCCGGAATCCTCGGGTGAGGTCGCCGTCGACGAGCTCGGCTCCGGCCGGGCCCAGGGGCACCTCCCGGGCCCTCAGCAGCTCCTCCAGACCCTCCCGATGGTCCGGGTTTGCCACCAAAAGGAAGCGTTCGCCCCGGTCCCGGGCGCCTTCCACCTCCCGGGGGAGCCGGGGCAGCTGGCCGTGGAGCACCTCCGTGGATCGGCCTCCGAAGTCCGCGATCCCCTCCGGGGAGGCGGTTCCGCCGACCCGGATCTCGGTCCGATCGAGCCATTCCAGGACCCGGTCCATCGGGACCAGGAGCTCCTCCGGGGGGATGGCGATCCCCAGGCTCTCCCGGCGGGCGTGGTAGTCCTCCTCCAGACGACGGGACCACCTCCGTGCCTCCTCGACCAGGGTCTCGGGCTCCAGGCCGACGACCCGGACCTCCTCCATCAGCGACGGGAGGTCCGTGGTCTTTTCCCGGCTCAGGGGAAGGAGGCTCTCCCATCCCTCGAAGGGGATCCCCTGTCGCAGGGTCCGGAGCCTCTCCCGGGCCTCGGGTCCGAGCTGACCCGGGAGCCGGGCCTCGACGGCGTCGGCGACCGATTCCATCGCCTCTTGGCCGGCGGGGAACAGGGCGAGGGGGGGGATCTCCACCCCTTCCACCTGCTCGTCGGAGCGCTGGCTCATCGTGTCGAAGCCCCGGATCGACTCCACCGTGTCCCCGAAGTAGTCGAGTCGGAACGGCCGGTCCGAGCCGGGAGGGTAGAGGTCCACGACGCCGCCCCGGACCGAGAAATCCCCGGTCTGGTTGACGAGGTCGACTCTCCGGTATCCGGCGTCCACGAGCCGGGAGGTCAGTCTCTCCGGCGGGATCTCGTCTCCGCTCTCGATCCGGACGATCCGGCGGAGGAGCTCCGTCAGGAGAGGGAGGCGGAGGAAGAGGGCCCGGGGGCTGGTCACGACCGCCTCGACCTCGTCCCGGCCGATCCGCTCCACGGCCAGCACCTCCTGGGCCCGCACGGAGAGGGAGGCCCCTTGTTCCTGGTAAGGGGTCAGAGCGGGGACTGGGAAGTACACGGCCCGGGAACCCCCGTGGAGGACCTCGTCCATCTCCAGCCAGGCGAGGGCCTCGGCCTCATGGGGGACCAGGGCCAGGATCGGCCGTCCCTCGTCCTCGGCCAGGAGGCTCGCCACCCAGGCCAGAGCCGGGGGAGGGAGCCCGATCGCCGTTCCTCCCTCCCCTCGGAGCCTGCGGTACGCCTCGCTGGATCGCAAGCGAGTCGAGAGCTCTGTCCACGGCGACTGCACGAAGATCGATTCTACCGGTCCTCTACCCCCGATCGATCCGCCAGCCGGATGTTCGGCGCGGGTTCTCCCGACGGAGCGAAGCCGGGTACCGGCGTGACCCCACGATGTAAGGCCGCCGGGAGACCCTCCTCTGGCGGTGCCGGATCTCGGACCCGAAGGCCCGGCCCCGGGCCACCGAGGGGGCGCCTTCCCCATTTCCGTGCTCACGAATGTCCGGCACAGCGCGACGAGCATGCCGTGCTGTTAGGATTGCTCGTCGCTCGTGGCGGAGAGTTTTCGACAGAAGGGAGAGGGTCCCATCAGAAAGGTATTTCTCGGGCTCGTGATTCTCGCGGCTTTGCTGGGCGGGCCGCTGGCCGGAGGGGACGGAGCTCCGGAGTCGACTCCCGGGAAGACTGGATCCGAGACCCCGGCCGAATCGGCGGAGTCGGAGCACGGGACGGAGGAAGGCTCCCACGGAGGTCACGAGAATCCCGCCGCCCCGGTCCTCCTGGGGCTCGTGATCATCCTCCTCGGCGCCAAGATCGGAGGGTGGGCCGCCGAGCGGATCGAGCAGCCGGCCGTCCTGGGGGAGCTGATCGTCGGGGTCGTCCTGGGCAACCTGGCTCTGGTGGGCTACTCCGGGTTGGAATGGATGGCCGCCAACCAGGGGATCCGGATCCTGGCCGAGATCGGTGTGGTTCTGCTCCTCTTCGAGGTGGGGCTCGAGTCCAACGTCCAGGAGATGCTCTCGGTCGGGGTTTCGAGCCTCGCCGTCGCGCTTCTGGGGATCGTGGCCCCCTTCTTCCTCGGCTGGGGAGTCTCCGCCTGGATCATCCCCGGCGAGGAGACCCTGGTCCACGTGTTCATCGGAGCCACCCTCTGTGCCACCAGCGTGGGGATCACGGCCCGGGTCCTGGCCGATCTAGGGAAGCTCCAGGCCCGGGAGTCGAAGATCATCCTGGGAGCCGCGGTCATCGACGACGTCCTGGGGCTGGTGATCCTCGCCGTGGTCACCGGGATCATCCAGGCCGCCAACCGGGGAGGCGAGCTCGACTCCATGGCGATCCTCCTGATCGTGGTCAAGGCGACGATCTTCCTGGTAGGGGCCCTGATGATCGGCTCCTGGGTCGCTCCTCGGATGTTCCGGCTCGCCTCCCGGCTCCGGCTCCAGGGGATGCTCCTGACCTTCAGCGTCGTCTTTTGTTTCCTCCTCTCCTATCTGGCGAACGCCATCGACCTGGCCACCATCGTCGGTGCTTTCGCGGCGGGGCTGATTCTGGACGAGGTCCACTACCAGGATCTGTACGATCGGGGGGACCACACCCTGGAGGAGCTGCTCCATCCGATCACCGCCATCCTGGTGCCGATCTTCTTCGTCCGGATGGGGCTGGAGGTCGATCTCTCCACCTTCGGAGAGGTGACCGTCCTGGGATTCGCGACGCTCCTGACCGTGGCCGCGATCATCGGAAAGGGTCTCTGCGCCCTGGG
>JAWVZJ010000391.1:0-2889 GCA_033722255.1 Thermoanaerobaculia bacterium
GCCATCTCCACGTCCTCGGCCACGAAGGAGACGTCGGCGGCCCCGGCGTCCCGGGGATCCACGGGATTCACCGGCCCCAGCCCGAGATCCCGGCTGACCTGGTCGTAGAGGGCCAGGAGCTTCCGGTTGCCCTCGCTCGGAGCCATGGGGGGATAGTGGTCCTCGAAGGAGATCTCGGCCTCGGTGCCCGGGAGATTTTCGGCCACGATCTCCCGCATCGTGCTCCGGGCCTCCTCGAGCTGCTCCGGGGACACCGCCCGGAGATCTCCGGGCACCACTACTCGCCCCGCCACCACGTTGTTCTTGCCGAAGCTGGTGGCCCGGGCCTCCTCGGCGTCGAAGGTCACCTCGGTTCCTCCGGCGATCAGCCCCGGATTGAAGGTGAGCTTCACTTCGCCGGAGAGCTCGGAGTGGAAGGCGTAGAGAATCCGGGCCGCCTCGTAGATGGCCCCTGAGCCGACCGCCTCGCTGAAGACCTGAGAGGAGTGGGCCGGCGTTCCCGTGGTCTCCAGGAGCCAGCTCGAGGAGCCCCGACGGGCGATGACCGCCGTCTCGGGATCCCCGTCGCCGTCCTCGAAGGCCAGGGCGATCTCCGCCCTTTTCCCGGCTTCGAAGAGGGCTTCTCGGGCGGCGGAGATCGGGTTGCCCGGCTTCTCCTCGTCGCCGGTGAGGACGACGGTCAGGTCGAGCTGGTCCAGGAGCTCCTGGCCCCGGAGCGCCTCCAGAGCCTGGAGCATCACAACGATGCCCCCCTTCATGTCGATCACTCCGGGGCCCTTCAGCCGGTCGTCCGGTAGATGCTCGAGGTCCTGGAACGGGCTGTCGGGCTCGAAGACGGTGTCCAGGTGGCCGATGAGGAGGATCTTCGGTCCGTCCCCGGCTCGTCGGGCCACCAGATGTCCTGCCCGCTGGAACTCCGTTCCGGAAACCCAGGAGACCTGGAAGCCGAGCCGCTCGAAATGCGGCCGGAGCCGACGGCCGACCTCCCGGACGCCCTCGAGGTTCATGGTTCCGCTGTTGATCGTCACCAGCTCCTCCAGGAGCTCGAGGGCCTCCGCCCGCTGACCCTCGATCTCTTCCGCCATCCGGCGCTCCACTGGCTGGAGCCCGTCGGCGGCGCCGGGGAAAGGGAGGGCGAGGGCGAGAAGTAGCGTGAGGAGGGAGGAGAAGAGGGCTCGAGACATGACAGCTCCGTGATGAATGGATTCGACGAGATTCTATCGGGGCGGCCAGGAGGGGCACCGAGAGGCGCCCGATGAAAGGATTTCCCTGAGCTTTCGTGGAAGGAGTCTGAATAGGGTCCTGGGGCCGGGGGGTACGGACGCCAGAGACGTGGGAGATGGCCGGAGGTCCGTGGCCACCGAAAGTGGGTTCGCCGGGGTGGAGGGGATGGAGAGCACTGTCTTCAGCTTCCGTAACCGGAAGTGGGAGGCCTGCCTGCGTTTCTCTGTGCGGTGGGCGAATCGCGGACGAGCGCATCAAGAGCAAACAGGGGAGGGATTCAGGGGCGAGACGGAGTCCCGGATCGAGTCTTGCTTGTACAGTTCGACGAGCCCGTTGAACCGACTGGAGGGAACAGTCCCATGACCGAGAAGCTGGCCGGAGTCGCCCACGAGAGCGGAACCTTCACCATCGGCGGGGATCTCGAGGTCCATCGCCTGGGGTTCGGCGCCATGCGACTGTGCGGAGAGAACGTCTGGGGCCCACCCCCGGACCGGGAGGAGGCCCACCGGGTCCTCCGCCGGGCGCTGGATCTGGGGATCGACTTCCTCGACACCGCCGACTCCTATGGTCCCTACGTGGACGAGGAGCTGATCGCCGAGGCCCTCCACCCGTACCCGGACTCCCTGGTCGTCGCCACCAAGGGTGGGCTGGTGCGTCCGAGACCCGAGGCCTGGGACCCGAAGGGGACCCCGGAACACCTCCGGGAGGCCTGCGAGGGGAGCCTGGAGCGCCTCCGGGTGGAGCGGATCGACCTCTACCAGCTCCACGCCCTGGACCCGGAGGTGCCGCCGGAGGACCAGTTCGGGACCCTGAAGGAGCTTCAGGAGGAGGGCAAGATCCGTCATGTCGGCCTCTCCAACGTGGAGGTCGGCGACATCCGCAAGGCCCGGGAGATCCTGGACGTGGTGACGGTCCAGAACCGCTACAACCTCCAGGACCGCTCCTCCGAGGCGGTGGTGGACTACTGCACCGAAAACGACATCGGATTCATCCCCTGGTTCCCTCTGGCTACGGGGGATCTGGCGGAAGATCCGGTTCTGTCCCGGATCGGGAAACGCCGGGATTCCACGGCGGCCCAGGTGGCCCTGGCCTGGCTCCTGGCCCGGTCGCCGGTGATGCTCCCGATCCCGGGAACCTCGAGCGTGGAGCATCTGGAGGAGAACGCCGCCGCCGCCGCCCTGGAGCTCGAAGAGGACGACCTCCGGGAGCTGGACTCCCGGTTCGGCGTGACCGTGGGAGGAGGGACCCGATGAGCGACCGGATCGAGATCGAGTTCCCCGGAGGGGCGCGGGTGGACGCCTGGATTGGATCCCACAGGATCCGGACCGACCAGCCGGAGTCCAATGGCGGCTCCGACTCGGCGCCCAGCCCTTTCGCTCTTTTCCTCGCCTCCCTGGCCACCTGCGCCGGGTTCTATGCCCTGCGCTTCTGCCAGCAACGGGAGATCGACACCGACGGGTTGGGGGTCACGATGGACACGGAGTGGGATCCGGAGAAGAGGGGGATCGCCACTGTCACCCTCGAGGTGAGCCCACCGCCGGGCTTCCCGGACAAGTACGAGAAGGCTTTGCTCCGTTCCGTGGATCAGTGCTCGGTGAAGCGCCATCTGATGGAGCCTCCGGAGCTCCGGATCCAGGTCGCGTGACGCGGCCCCGCCAGGGAGAC
>JAWVZJ010000392.1:0-2880 GCA_033722255.1 Thermoanaerobaculia bacterium
GGTCCGGCAGGACCCCATGGGCTCCAGGCGGTCGTCGTGACAGAGGGTGGGGATCCGGGCTCCCTCCCGGCGGGCCACGTCCAGGAGGGTCTCGCCGGGCGTGAACTCCACCGTGCGGTCGTCCAGGATCAGGGTCTTCCGGGTGTCGTCTTTCGGCGTGTCGTCTCTCGTGCTCATCTCGACCTCGTCTCGGTTTCGATCTGGGTCTCGGTCGTCTGTCGCCTTCCGTCGCTCAAGACTCGAACTCCTCCGGGAAATGCTCCAGGGCGCTGGTGAGGGGGAGGGCCGCCGCCTGGCCGAGGCCGCAGATCGATCCCTCGTTCATCTCCCAGGCCACCTCGGCGGCGTGGGCCAGCTCCGCCGCCTCGCTTCCCTCGCCCCGGATCTTCCCGTCCACCGACTCCCGGAGGTACCGGGTCCCGATGCGGCAGGGAGCGCACTGACCGCAGCTCTCCATCTCGAAGAAGTGGAGCTGCTCCCGGGCCGCCCAGCGCATGTCCACGGACTCGTTCAGGACCACCACCCCTCCGGAGCCCAGCATGGAGCCCGCCTCGCTCAGGGACTCGAAGTCCAGGGGTGTGTCCCTCTCCGAGGCCGGCAGGAAGCCGGAGCTGGCTCCCCCGGGGGAGAAGGCCTTGAGCTCGCCGCGATAGCCTCCGGCGGCCTCGGCCAGCTCGTCCATGGTCACTCCCAGGGGGAGCTCGTAGGTGCCGGGTCGCCGGACGTGACCGGAGACGCAGTAGAGCTTGGTACCGGGCTCGGTGCGGCCGAGCTCTCGGAACCAATCCCCGCCCCGTCGCAGGATCGCGGGGACGCAGGCGATGGTTTCCACGTTGTGGACCAGGGTGGGCTTGTCCCAGAGACCCTTCTGGGCCGGGAAGGGAGGTCTCAGGCGCGGCATCCCCCGCTTGCCCTCCAGGGCCTCGATGAGGGCCGTCTCCTCGCCGCAGATGTAGGCCCCGTGGCCGGCGTGCATGTGGAAGGCCAGGCCGGGATAGAGCTCCTCGGCCTCGACCTTGGCGATCGCCCGTTCCACGGCCTTCCAGGGGATCTCGAACTCTCCCCGGAGGTAGAGGTAGACCTCCTGGGCCCCGACGAAGGCGGCGGCGATGGCCAGACCCTCCAGGACGAGGTCGGGCCGTCGGAGGAGGACCTCCCGGTCCTTGAAGGTTCCGGGCTCTCCCTCGTCGGCGTTGAGGACCACGTAGCGAACCGGATCGTCCTGAGAGCGTACGGTCTTCCATTTGACGTGGGCGGGGAATCCGGCACCCCCCCGGCCCTGGAGCCCGGACGCCTCGAGCTCGGCCAGGACCTCGTCGGCGCCGATCTCCAGGCTTCGGGCGAAGGCGGAGCCCGACCAGTCCGGCTCGCCATGGAGGTTCATGGCCAGGCTCTCCGGGTCGTCGACCTCCGGCCCGACGATCCCCTTCCAGATACCGATCCCCCGGGAGGCCCGCTCCATGCGGTCCCAGTCGTCGCCGTGATCCCGGAGATCCTCGGGCCGGACCCCGGGGACCACCCGGCGCTCCACCAGGACCGCCGGGGGCTTGTCACAGGCAGCCAGACAGGAGCACCCCTCCACCGGCAGGCCCTCCGCCTTCGCGGTGGTCAGGACCTCCTCGGCGCCGTCGAGCTGACAGGAGAGCCCCGTGCAGACCCGGACCCGGGTCTCCGGATCCGCCAGGAGGTGGAAGAAGGAGCCGACCCCGTAGATCTCGGCCTCCGGGATGCCGGTTTTCCGGGCGACCTCTCGGGCCGCCCCGGGCCGGAGACCCCCGGCCTCCCGGAGCTCCTCGGGAATTCGGGCGCGGCTCTCTCGTCGTTTCTCTCGGCGGGTGGTCTCGTGTTCGTCAGTCAAGCCGGTTTTCAGTGTACCTCAGGCGTCTCGGCTTCGTGGGAAGCTCTCGAACCCGGGTGCCGAGGACGGGGTGGCCACCTCACGAATCACGGCCCGGCGGGTCATCGCTCCACCAGCTCGGCGAGAGTGCGATCTCCGAGGCTCTCCTCCCACAGTTCCCGGAGCTCTTCCGACAACGTCCTGAGCTCGGAGGAGGAGCTTTGACGCTCGAGGAACTCCGCGACCGGCTCTTCGTAGATCGCGAAGAGATCTCGAACGCGGAGCTCGTGGGGATCCTTGGCCAGGAGATAGCCCTCGGCCGCTTCGTCACGGGATCCCCGGTAGACGACTTCACGGTCTTCCAGAAGCTCGAAGGATTCACGGAGCGCGTGTCCCGTGACTCCGAGCCGACGGGAGAGGATCTCCGGTGGAACGATCGGCTTTCCCTGTTTCAGGCTGCGTGCCAGCTCGACCAGGCCCGCCAGACCGATCCAGTCGGTGCGAAAATCAGCCTCCAGATGCTGGGTGCGGATCAGCCCTGGGAGGTACTGACTCACGTAGGCCACCTCGCAGCCCAGCAGAACCGCCCACCAGGCGAGCTGGATCGAGACCATGAAGAAGATGGCGAGGGCGAAGCTCCCGTAAATGACGACATTGCGGTGCGTGAAGCTTGCGACGTAGATCCCGAATGTGTGACGGAGGTGATCCAGGAGAACGGCCGCGGTGGCGCCACCGGCCAGCGCGGCCCGGAAGTGCACCGAAGTATTGGGCACCTGCCAGTACAACATCGTGAGGGCCAGCGTTCCCACGCAGAGAGGGATCACTTGGATCAGGAACGCCTCCTCGAACAGGACCTCGAGCCCCGGTCGCTGGCGGAGAAGGACGTAGAGGGAGAGAGACGAGCCGAGTACCAGGGGTCCCCAGAAGATCACCAGGGTGAAGGAGAGGAGCTTGGACCGCAGAGATCGCTTGTCGCTGACCTCCCAGATCTCGTTCAGGGTCTCCTCGATGGTGAGGAAGGCTCCCAGGGCTACGAGGATGAA
>JAWVZJ010000393.1:0-2880 GCA_033722255.1 Thermoanaerobaculia bacterium
ACCCCCGGACCGAGATGCTCGAGGTGGTGGTGGACGGCCGGGCCCGGGGGGTCGTGGTCCGGGATCTGCTCACCGGGGAGGTCCGGTCCCATTCCGGCGACGCGGTGGTCCTGGCCACCGGGGGGTACGCCAACGTCTACTACCTCTCCACCAACGCCAAGGGCTGCAACGTGACCGCCGCCTGGAGGGCCCACCGGAAGGGAGCGCTCTTTGCCAACCCCTGTTATACCCAGATCCATCCCACCTGCATCCCGCCGTCGGGGGAGTACCAGTCGAAGCTGACCCTGATGAGCGAGTCCCTCCGCAACGACGGCCGGATCTGGGTCCCGGAGGATCCGGAGGACGATCGGCCTCCCAACGAGATCCCCGAGGAGGAGCGGGACTACTACCTGGAGCGCCGTTATCCTGCGTTCGGCAACCTGGTCCCCCGGGACGTGGCCTCTCGGGCGGCGAAGAAGGTCAAGGACGAGGGCCGGGCCGTAGGTCCTCGGAAGAACGGGGTCTACCTCGACTTCGCCTCGGCCATCGAGCGTCTCGGGGAGGGTACGATCCGGGAGCGCTACGGCAACCTCTTCGAGATGTACGAGCGGATTACCGGGGAAGACCCCTACCAGGTGCCGATGCGGATCTATCCCGCGCCCCACTACACCATGGGGGGTCTCTGGGTGGACTACAACCTGATGACCACGGTGGAGGGCCTCTACTCCATCGGCGAGTGCAACTTCTCGGACCACGGCGCCAACCGTCTCGGAGCCTCCGCCCTGATGCAGGGCCTGGCGGATGGCTACTTCGTGATTCCCTACACCATCGGCGACCACCTGGCCCGGCACCTGGGAGAGGAGAAGATGTCCACCGACCACGTCGCCTTCCGGGATGCCGAGCAGGAGGTCCGGGACCGGGTGGAGAGGCTCCTGGCCATCGACGGGAGCCGAACCGTGGACACCTTCCACCGGGAGCTGGGGAAGATCCTGTGGGAGCGCTGCGGGATGTCCCGGACGGCGGAGGGGCTCGACGAGGCCCTCGAGCAGATCGAGGAGCTCGAGGAGGAGTACTGGAGCGACGTCAACGTGGCCGGTTCGGCCGAGGACCTCAACCAGTCCCTCGAGAAGGCGGGACGGGTGGCGGACTTCTTCGAGCTCGGCAAGCTGATGTGCATCGACGCCAGACACCGGGAAGAATCGGCGGGGGGACACTTCCGGGAGGAGTACCAGACCGGGGAGGGGGAGGCGAAGCGGGACGACGAGGAGTTCGCCTACGTGGCGGCTTGGGAGTGGGAGGGTCCGGAGGCCACTCCCACCCTGCACAAGGAGGAGCTCGAGTTCGAGTACGTGAAACCGAGCACGAGGAGCTACAAGTGATGAGGTTGACGCTGCGGATCTGGCGCCAGAGCGGACCCGACGCCCGGGGGCGTTTCGTGACCTACGAGATGCCGGACGTCAGCGAGCACATGTCGTTCCTGGAGATGCTCGACGTGCTCAACGAGCGTTTGATCGAGGGAGGTGAGGAGCCGGTGGCCTTCGACCACGACTGCCGGGAGGGGATCTGCGGGACCTGCAGCATGATGATCGACGGCCAGGCTCACGGTCCCCGGGCCTCGACCACGGCCTGCCAGCTCCACATGCGGGAGTTCTCCGACGGGGACACGGTCGTGATCGAGCCCTGGCGGGCGAAAGCCTTTCCCGTGATCAAGGACCTGGTGGTCGACCGTTCCGCCTTCGACCGGATCATCCAGGCCGGCGGCTACGTCTCGGTGAATACGGGAAGCCCCCAGGACGCGAACTCGATCCCGGTGCCCAAGGCCAACGCCGACCGGGCCTTCGATGCCGCGACCTGCATCGGTTGCGGTGCCTGCGTGGCCCAGTGTCCGAACGGGGCGGCCCAGCTCTTCACCTCGGCCAAGATCGTCCACCTGGCCATGCTCCCCCAGGGCCGGCCGGAGCACTACGAGCGGGTGGTCTCCATGGTGGAGGAGATGGAGGAGGAGGGGTTCGGAACCTGCACGAACTTCCGGGAGTGCGAGGCCGTCTGTCCGAAGGAGATCTCCATCGACAACATTGCCATCATGAACCGGGAGTACGCGAAGGGGACGCGCCGAGAGGGCTCCACCGCCGACGTGGACCGGGTGTAGCAGGTTTCCCGGCGGTCCGCCGTCGCGCACCTTCGCGAGCGACCTGCGGGGTCAGGGCTGGCCGACGATCTTCACGTCGAAGGTCAGCTCCTCCTCGCCACCGCCGACGGTGAAGCGGATGATGATGGTGTGGGTCTCGCCGGGCTCGGGCTCGTGGAGGGTGGCGAAGGCGTCGGCCTTCCGGAAGCGGGCCCGGACGTTGTTGCCTTGTCGACCGACGCTGGAGGGCTCGAGCGCGTCCGCTTCGGCGGAGGTGCCGATGAGCACGATGGAGCCGAGATCGATCTCGTCGATCTCGTCCCCCCGGATGAGAGCGGAGACGGTGCCGGAGCTCTTCTCCCAGTTGGTGTTCCAGGACTTCGGCTGAATCTCCAGGGAGAGGGGCTCGGTCTCTTCCTCGTCCTCCTCCTCGTCTCCTTCGTCGTCGTCCTCGGGACCGACGATCCGCACCGTGAAGGTGAGCTCCATCGTTTCGCCGTCCACCAGGAAGCGGACGATGATGTCGTGGGTCTCGCCGGGCTCGGGCTCGTGGAGGGTGGCGAGGGCGTCGGCCTTCCCGAAGCGGGCCCGGACGTTGTTTCCCTGTCGGCCGACGCTGGAGGGCTCGAGTGCGTCGGCTTCGGTAGAGGTTCCGACGAGCACGATGGAGCCGAGATCGATCTGCTCGAAGCCGGGGCCCCGGATGAGAGCGGAGACGGTGCCGGAGCTCTTCTCCCAGTTGGTGTTCCAGGTCTGAGGCTGGATCTCCAGCG
>JAWVZJ010000394.1:0-2872 GCA_033722255.1 Thermoanaerobaculia bacterium
ACGGTTTCAAGGACGGTACCGTGGGAATCTCTCGACTCACGGGAATTCCGGTTCTGGGCGTCGGTCTGGCCGCGGATCGGTTCCGCGCCCTGGGAACCTGGGATCGGATGATCCTCCCCGGGCCTTTCTCCCGGGTCGTCGTGGCCGCGGAGAGGCTGGAGGGCGTTCCCCCGGACCTCTCCCGGGAAGAGATGGAGCGGCACCGGGCGAGATACGAGAGAGGCCTGATGGAGCTGACCCGTGAAGCCGAGAGGGCGATCGGAATGAAGGATCCTCTCTCGTGGGACGCAGACTCCGGAGGCCGGGCTGCGGACGGGGGGGACCGGACCGTAGGGCCCCGCGGTCCCTCGGTGGAAGAGTGACTCGAAGAGGAACACCCGCGGAGAGGACGACCGTGACAAGCTCCTGACTCGGCCTCCTTCCACCGCCTCCTCCCCCGATCCGAAGTCGGTGCCCCCGGCTGTCTGATCTCGCAGGACACCCCCGGACCCGTCCCTCGCGATTGAACCGATCCGCTCGCAGAGGAGACGCACGGACCGACACACGAGTTGGCACACCCGGGACACGCGACTCCCCGGGGCCGAGCCCTCGATCACCGAATCCCGCGGAGGACGAAAATGAAAGAGCAGCCCAGACCCCGACTCGTCGGCAAGATCCTCGTCGCCTTCCTTTATCCTCTTCTCCTGGTCACCGGCACCGCCCTGGCCCAGTACGGAGAACCGGACGACCCGAACGGAGGCGGGAGCGGGTGTCAGACCGGCGACACGATCGTGGAGGCCTCGAACTTCGAGTTCACGCCGGCGAACCCCACCATCCAGGTCGGCGACACCATCTGTTTTCGAAACCAGGGAGGCCAGCACAACGTGGACATCGAGGGGGGTCCGACCTGCTCGGAGACCTGCTCCAGCCCGGACAACGCTCCCTCGACCGCTAGCTGGACGGCACGGATCCAGTTCAACCAGGCAGGCGCCGTCGACTATCACTGCGATGCCCACGTCGGGCTGGGGATGGAAGGAACCGTGACCGTGGAAGACTCCGGGGACGGAGACGACGGTGGCGGAGACGACGATGGCGGAGACGACGATGGCGGAGACGACGATGGCGGAGACACCGGCGGCAATCCCGGCTCTCTCTCCTTCGAACAAGACTTCCTGACTCCCCTGGAGAGCGACCCGAACGTGGAGCTCCGCGTGGTCCGGAGCTCCGGCTCCGACGGAACCGTGTCCGTGAGCGTGGCCACCACCGGAGGCGACGCCGAGGCCGGATCCGACTACATGTCGACCTCCCGGACCGTCTCCTGGAGCGACGGGGAGACGGGAGCCAAGAGCGTCGAGATCGGACTCCTCTCCGACGGAGACCTGGAGGGAAGCGAGACCTTCGAGGTGAGCCTCCAGGGAGCCACCGGAGGCGCCTCGATCCAGGACCCGAAGAGGGCCACGATCAAGATCCTGGACGATGAAGGAGACACGAGCCCCTGCGTGGAGAACGAGACCACGCTCTGTCTCGGGGCCGGCGACCGCTTCCGGGTTACGGTCTCCTGGCGGACCGACCAGGGGACCTCGGGAGACGGGAACGCGGTCGAGCTCATGCCCGCGCCGGAAGATTCCGGGCTCTTCTACTTCTTCGACGAGAACAACTGGGA
Organism: Thermoanaerobaculia bacterium; assembly: GCA_033722255.1. Classification (GTDB taxonomy): domain Bacteria; phylum Acidobacteriota; class Thermoanaerobaculia; order Multivoradales; family JAIOJS01; genus JAWVZJ01. Next base: position 1,643 of record JAWVZJ010000394.1, read on the forward strand.
GATGCTGATCAAGGTGTTGCCCGGCTGTGCCATCACCGACGCCTTCTGGGTGTTCTATGCGGCCACCACCGACGTCGAGTTCGAGCTCACGGTGACCGACCCACAGACCGGCGTGGTCGAGCTCTACGGAAATCCGCTGGGCCATCCAGCCGACCCGGTCCAGGACACCCAGGCGTTCCCCGTCTGCGACCTCTGAAGCCCGGCTTTCCAGCGAAAGAGGGTCTGGCGGAGTCGGCCGGCTCGTGTACCCGGGGCCCCTTCCCTGGCGCGGGTCGGCCCCTCCGGACCCCGACCTCCGGCACCCGGTCCCTCCAAGCTCGACCCGACGGATCGGAGTCCGGACGAGTCGCCGAAGCGGAGAGACCCGGGAGTCAGCCCGATCCACGCCGCCCGGAGCTCCTCCCGGGCTCCGGGGCCACGACCTGCCTTCGCGCCGGCAGACCCCGGTACCGGACCGTGGGTCCCGAGGGCCACCGTATCGTGAGGGCTTCAACTCTAGCGGTCTTCCCCAGACCGAAATGAACCCGGGGATCGTTGCTCGACAGATAGCTGACCGCCCTCCGGGACCAGTCGTGACGGACCCCCGTCTCCGCGGCCACGGTCACGGAGACGTCGAGCTGCACCGACCCGGCCTCGGTCAGAGGGCGAACCTGGAGCCAGGAATCCTGCGGACCGGGCGCCTCCGACGTCCGGTTTCGGTAGATCCTCGCCGGTCCACCGTTGTTGACGACCACCGCATCTACGTCCCCGTCTTCGCCCAGATCCCCGAAGGCGGTGGCCCGGCTGTTTCCCGTCTCGAGGAATCCGCTCAGGGCGGCTCCGAGGGTCTCGAACACACCCGACGGGGTTCCCCGGAAGAGCTGATTCGGCTCGGCGAAGGGCTCGTCGGGGCTCAGATCCTCCCGACCGACCCTCCCGTTGCTGACCCAGAGATCCAGATGCCCGTCGTGATCGAAGTCGTGAAAGCCGGTTCCGAACCCTGTGCGGGGCAGGCTCGGAGCCGCCAATCCTACCGCGGCGGTGATGTCCCGGCAGATGCCGTCCTCGATACGGTAGAGGGTGTTCGTCTCCCGGCCGAGGTGGGTCACGAAGAGATCCGCGGACCGGTCGGCGGCGAGGTCCGCCATCGCCACACCCATCCCGGCCTCCGCCTCACCCATTCGGTTCACGGCACATCCCGACTCCAGGCCCCGGTCCCGGAAGGTCCCCGACCCGTCGTTGAGCCAGAGC
>JAWVZJ010000395.1:0-2868 GCA_033722255.1 Thermoanaerobaculia bacterium
GGAGCGGTGGGAGCTCCTGAAGGGGAGGATCCCGGATCTCTCGCCGGTCCGGACCCGGCTCGGACGGGCCCGGGAAGGGGAGGCGTTCGATCGGCTCCTGCCGCCCCTCGATCTCGACGTCGGGGACGTCGAGGGAACCCGGACCGTCCGCCTCCAGGGGAGGCTCGAGGCCCTGGCCCGGGATTCCACCGCCAGCCTGATGCTCCGGGAGAGGTCGAAGGAGCGAGTGGACCCCGACCGGCCCCGGAGCCGGCGCTCGACCTGGGGCTTGAAGGCCCTCTTCGAGCACTTCGTCCTGGCGGCGGCCGGCGTTCAGGCCGACCGAGCCCGAGAGCTCCTGCTCCTGGTGGCGGAGCCCGAGCGGAGCGGAAAGGAGTCCCCTCCCCCGGAGCTCTTCCGCCTCCCCCTGCTGCCGGTCTCGAGGCAGGAGGCTCGGAATCATCTCCGGCTCCTGGCGTCGGAGCTCCTCTCCCGGCCCCACGAGTACCTCCTCCCCTGCGAGGCGGTCCTGAAGGCCCTGCAAAACGGGAAGGAGGACGACGGAACCTATCTCCTCCGGGAGATCGAGCGGCGGCGAGACTCGGGATGGAGCCGCTGGTCCGGGGGCTGGGGTCCGGTCCCGGAACCCGAGAGCTATCGGCCTCCGGGGCCGGACGAGGCCGTGGAGATGGTCCGCCGACGGTTTCTGCCCCTGACCGACCGCTCGGGATCCTGGGAGACGATCTCTTGATCCGGACCCTGGAACCCCGACCCCGGATCCTGGACGAGGTCCCCTCCACCGGGCACCTGATCCTCGAGGCCTCGGCGGGGACCGGGAAGACCTACGCCCTGGAGCACCTGGTGATCGAGCTCCTGGTGGAGGGGGAGGTGGAGCTCTCCGAGCTCCTGGTGGTGACCTTCACCGAGCGGGCCACGGAGGAGCTCCGGTCCCGGCTCCGTCGCCGGCTCCGGCAGCTCACCCGGGCCGGAGACGAGAGCCTGAAGGCCGCCGGCTGGAGCCTCGACGAGGAACAGCGCCGGCTCCTCGACGAGAGCCTGGCCCGCCTGGACGATCTCCACATCTCCACGATCCACGGCTTCTGCCAGGGCCTGCTCCACGACCTGGCCTTCCGGCATCGACGCCTGTTCCAGCAGGAGCTGGTGGACGGAGAACGGCTCCTCCGGCGGGCCTTCCGTGAGGAGCTCCGGGAGACCCTGGGAGGAGAGACCCGGCGAGCCGAAGCCCTCACGCGGGTCCTCCGGGAGGGGAACACCGTGGACGACCTCGAGGACCGGGTGACGAAGATCTGCCGGTTTCGGGGAGACGGGATCACCCCGATCTGGGATCCGGAGGGGATCGGACGGTGGGTCGAAGACGCGCTGAGCCTTCTCCGGCGTTCGGAGGTCCGGGAGTCCCTCGAGCAGGACGCGTCGGAGATCCTGTCCGACCGGACCGGGCTCCTGGAGGAGTTGCCGGACTCCGCCGATCCCCTCGCCGTGGGCGCCGCCTGGCTGGAGGCGGAGTGCGAGAACCCGACGAGCGGAGCCCGGAAGCGCCTGAGAGAGCGGGGGGATCGGTGGAGCCTCGACCTCCTGGACACCTTCGAGGCCCTGGACGAGCGGGCCGGCGACCCGGCGGAGCTGGTGGCCTCCGCCTTCCGGCAGTCCGTCCTGGATCGGGCCCGGGAACGGAAGGCGACCCGGGGATGGTACGACTTCGACGACATGCTGGAGCTGGTGGCCGAGGCTCTCCGGCGGCCCGATGACCAGGTGGCGTCGGAGGTCCGCGATCGCTACCGCTACGCCCTGATCGACGAGTTCCAGGACACCGATCCGGTGCAGTGGGAGATCTTCCGACGCCTGTTCCCTCCGGAGGCCGAGAAGCAGCGACTCGTCCTCATCGGCGATCCGAAGCAGGCGATCTACGGCTTCCGGAACGCCGACATCGCCGTCTACCAGCGGGCCCTGAATTCGATCCGAGACGACGGGGGCAGCATCCACGCCCTCACCCGGAATTTCCGGTCCACGCCACGGATGCTGGAAGCCCAGGTTCTCCTCTTCCGGGACTTCTTCGACGGAGACACCGGATTCGCGCCGCCGGAGCCCGGACGGCCCGAGCTCTCTCTGACCGATTCTCAGGGTCGAGAAGCCCCGCCGGTGGTGCTCCTCCGCCCTTACACCACGGGATCGCGGAAGCTCGGAAACGGGCGCTTCAACCAGACCGTGGCCCGGGCGATCGGCCGGGAGATCCGCCGGATCGTGGACGGGGGGGAGCTCCGGATGGCGGACGGAGCCGGGGAACCCCGGGCGATCCCCTTCGGCGAGATCCAGGTCCTGGCTCGGTCCAACCGTGAGGTGGAGACGGTGGCCCGGGCGCTCCGGAGCGCCCGGATCCCCTACACCCTCTACCGACAGGAGGGTCTCTTCGACACCGAAGAGGCCCGGCATCTCCACGAGCTCCTGCGGGCGATCAGCCGGCCCCACGACGGAGCGGCCCACCGCAGGGCCTGGCTCACCCCCTTCTTCCACCTGCCCCTGGCGCAGCTCCCCGGGGCCCGGGAGACGAAGGAGGACCACCCGCTCAGGGATCGCCTGGCGGTCTGGAGGCGACAGGCCGAAGAGGAGCCCCTCACCGTCCTCTTCCGTTCCCTTCTCCGGGACAGCGGCCTCACCCGGCGGCTCCTCTTCTCCGACTCCGGTCATCGCCGCCTCACCAACTACCAGCACCTCCTGGAGATCCTCGCCGAGGAGGCCCACGGGGCCGCCCTGGGGCTCTCGGAGATCGTCAGTCTCCTGGCGGATTTTCGCGCTGGAAGGGCCCGGCCGGCCCGCTCCGAGGGGACGGTCCAGCGGGTGGAGGGGGAGCGGGAGGCGGTCCAGGTCCTGACC
>JAWVZJ010000396.1:0-2843 GCA_033722255.1 Thermoanaerobaculia bacterium
AGTCGGCGGAGAAGTCCTCCAGTCGCCGCACGATCGTGGCGGAGGAAATGGAGGAGCTCGGAGAACCTCCCTGGTCGGGAACCGCCTCCCCGGCTTCTCCCGGGGCACCGGGCCGAGCCGGTTCGGTCAGCTCCCCGTCCACCTCGAACTCGAAGATCCCGATCTTCAGACGATCCCCGGAGCTCAGGGGGGCCTTCCGAACCGTGACTCCGTTCACCTGCACCCCGTTGGTACTGTCGAGATCACAGACGAACCAGCCGCCCTCCCCCTCCCGACGGAGAGCGGCGTGGGTTCGGGAGACGGAGAAATCCGGGAGAACCACGTCGTTGTCGCTGCCGCGGCCGAGGCGAATCTCGTCACCCTCCAGGGGGACGAAACGCTCCTTTCCTTCGATGAGACCCCGGAGTCGTAACATCTGAGGGATGAAGCATACCACCCTATCCCTCCCCCAGGACGCCCTCCGTCGGGTCGTCGAAGCCCGCCGGAACACGGTGGTTCGGCTCTTCGATCCCTCGGCTTTCCCTCGACCTCTCCCTCCGAGATGAGCGTCGATGAGCCGACTCCCCCGGTGGAGGTCGCCCTGCCCTCCCCACTCCACGAGGCCCGATTCCTCCATCGACCCAACCGCTTCCTGGTCCGGGCGAAGCGGGAGGGTCGGGAGATCCTCTGCCACCTGCCGGACCCGGGACGGATGGTGGAGCTCCTCCGTCCCGGTGCCCGCCTGTGGCTTCAGCACCACGACGCGTCCGACCGCAAGACCCGATGGACGGTGATCCTGGTGGAGAGCCGAGCCGGAGATCTGGTCTCGGTCTCCACGACCCTCCCGAACCGACTGATCCGCCGGGCCCTAGAGGCCGACGCTCTGCCGGAGCTCGCCGGCTGGAGGCTCCGGCGGGCCGAGGTGACGCGAGGGCGTTCGAGGTTCGATTTCCTCCTCGGGGACGAGATCCGGGAGCTCCTCCTGGAGGTCAAGAGCGTGAGCCTGATCGAAGACGGCGAGGCCCTGTTCCCCGACGCGATCACGGCCAGGGGAACACGGCACGTCCGGGAGCTCGCGACCCTGACCGCCGAGGACGCGGTCGAGGCCGCCGTCCTCTTCGTCGTTCAACGGACCGGCGCCCGCCGGGTCCGGGCCGCCCGATCCATCGATCCGAAGTTCGCCGACGCCCTGGCCGACGCCCGGCAGACCGGGGTCCGGGTCTACGGAAGGGGCTGCCGGGTCGAGATCGACCGGGTCGTGCTGGAGGGCCCCCTTCCCGTGGCCTGATCCGGGACGATTCCGGTCGGATCCGAAGGGCCCGGCGGCGGTCCGGGGATCAGTCCGCCCCCTGCAGCCAGAGCATGATCGCCTTCTGGACGTGGAGACGGTTCTCTGCCTCGTCGAAGATCCGACTCCAGGGGCCGTCGGCCACCTCGCTGGCCACCTCCTCCTCCCGGTGGGCCGGTAAGCAGTGGAGAAAGACGGCGTCCTCCCGGGCGGACTCCATGATCGACTCGTCCACGGTGTAGCCCGCGAAGGCCTCCCGCCGCTTCGCCGCCTCCTGCTCCTGGCCCATGGAGGCCCAGACATCCGTGCAGACGCAGGAGGCTCCAGCCACGGCCTCGTGGGGATCCTCGGTGACCGCGATCTCGATCCCACAGACCTGGGCATCCTGTCGGGCGAGGGCCAGGTACTTCTCCTTCGGCTCGTACCCCGGAGGCGTGGCCACGGCGATGTCCATCCCGACCTTGGCGGCGCCGAACATCAGCGAATGGGACATGTTGTTCCCGTCGCCGACGTAGGCGATCTTCCGGCCGGAGAGCTCTCCGAACTCCTCCCTCAGGGTGAACAGGTCGGCCAGGACCTGGCAGGGATGAAGCTCGTCGGTCAGGCCGTTGATCACCGGGACCTCGGCCCACTTCGCCAGATCGGTCACCGTCCGGTGGGCGAAGGTCCGGGCCATGATCAGGTCCACGTACCGGGAGAGGACCCGGGCCGTGTCGCTGATCGTCTCGCCCCGCCCGAGCTGGATGTCGCGGGAGGAGAGGAAGAGAGCGTGGCCTCCGAGCTGGAACATCCCCACCTCGAAGCTCACCCGGGTCCGGGTCGAGCTCTTCTCGAAGATCATGGCCAGCGTCTGACGGTCCAGGGCTTCCGTGTATCTCCCGGGCTCGCCTTTGACCCGGCTGGAGAGATCCAGCAGGTAAGCGACCTCGTCGGCCGTCAGCTCGTGAAGGGAGATGAAGTTTCGCACCGTCATTCGTTCGCTCCTTCCGTGGATGACTCGCTCGTCAGAGACGCCCGCTCCAGGGGCATCGCCATGCAGCGGGCTCCGCCCCGGGCCCGGGACAGCTCCCGGCCCGAGATCGTGATCGCCGTGGGACCGTCGAGGCCCGGATCCGGATCGTCCAGCACCTCCGCATCGGTCAGAACCCTCCATCCCCGACCCCGGAGCTCCTCGGCGGTCTTCCGGTTCCGCTCGTAGAAGAGCACCAGCCCCGGAGCCACTGCGAAGGCGTTCGCCCCGTCGGTCCACTGCTCCCGCTCCTGGTCGATCAGATCCGGCCCGCCGCAGGGGATCGACTCCAACTCCACACCGAGCTCTGCGAGAACCTGGAGAAGCCCGGGCCGGAGGGTGAACGTGAGGTCTTCCGAGCCGAGATCGACGCTGTACACGCTGGCCGCCTCGGGACCATCCCCCTGGATGACCGGCGGATAGGCGAGACAGGCCTCCCGATCGACGATCGTGAACACCGTGTCCAGGTGCATGAAAGCCCGGCGCTCCGGAATCTCCACCGCCACCAGGTGCCGGAAGGACGTCCCCTGACTCCGGAGCAGGTCCGCCAGGACCTCCACTCCCCGG
>JAWVZJ010000397.1:0-2830 GCA_033722255.1 Thermoanaerobaculia bacterium
AGCTCCCGAAGACGGCTCAACAAGGCATCCTCGTCCACGGGCTTGACGAGGTAGTCGTCGGCTCCCAGGGCGAGTCCCAGCTCCCGATTGTCCAGGAGGGAGACGATGACCACCGGGATCTCCCGGGTCTCGGGGCTCGACCGGAGCCGGCGCAAGACCTTCAACCCGTCGATCCCCGGAAGCACCAGATCGAGGGTGATGGCTGCCGGTCGGAACTTCCGGGCCATCTCCAGGGCCTCCTCGCCGGATCGGGCACGAACCGAACGGAATCCGGCCTCTTCCAGTGGCCGTCGGAGGGTTTCGTATGCCGTGGGGTCGTCCTCGACGACGAGGATCCGGCGTCCGTCACTCTCGGAGTCCGTACCCGGAAGCACCACGTCTCCTCCCGACGGACCCTTCCCACGGTATTTCACGGGCCAGAGCACCGAGAAGGTACTCCCCTTGCCCACCTGACTCTCGACCCCCACGAGACCACGATGGAGCTCGACGACCCTCCTCACCAGGGCCAGGCCCAGCCCGGCTCCCTGGAACTCACGGCTCGCGGTCCCGTCCGCCTGCCGGAAGGCCTCGAAGATCGCTTCCCGCTGTGCGGGATCGATGCCGATTCCCTGGTCCACCACACGGATCTCCACGCACTCGACCCCCAGCGGGCTCTCGTCGGCTTCGACGGCCCGGCCCTCCAGCCGGACCTCCTCCCCGGGATGAGAGAACTTCACGGCATTGCTCAGGAGGTGGTAGACCATCTGCTTGAAGCGGACCGGATCGGCCTCCACGACGGGCAGATCCTCCCCGATCTCCACCGTGATCTTCACGTCCCGCTTCTTGGCCGCTCCTTTCAGGATGGTCCGGACCCCGTGCAGGGAGCTGGCCACGGGAACCTTCTCCGGAGCCATCTCCATGGTCCCGGCTTCGATCTTCGAGAGGTCCAGGATGTCGTTGATGATGGAGAGGAGCTCCTCTCCGGCGGTCTGGATGTAGTCGAGGAAGCGCTGCTGTCGCTCGTCCAAATCCTCCTGTAGCTGGGTGCCCAGGATCTCGGAGAATCCGATGATCGAGTTCAGCGGAGTCCGGAGCTCGTGGCTCACGTTCGCCAGGAACTGGGTCTTGAGGCGGTCCGCTTCCCTCAGGCGCAGGTTCGCCTCCCGAAGCTCCCGCCCCCGTTCCTCCAGGGCCTCCGTCAGGCGCGTGAGCTCCCCGACCTTCCGGCGGCTCTCTTTCTCCATGGCGCGGATCCTCTCGCCTCTCCGCTTCAGCATGACGGCACCCCGGAGGAAGAAGTAGGAGGCGGCGTAGAGACAGACCATGACGCCGACTCCGTTCCAGAAAGGTTGGTCGATTCCCGCAACGTCGCCAGCCACCACCAGGGCGACGACGTATCCACCGGTACAGGCCAGGAACGCGGCGAAGGCCGCCAGCTGTCCGGCCACGAAAGCGGCAGCGCTGATGATGGCCACATACCAGGGGAACCACGGGCTCGCCTGTCCTCCGGTGACGGCGACGATCCAGCTCACGAGGACGATGTCGACTCCCAGCCAGACCGGGGTCGTGGCCCGAGCCAGGCTCCGTCTCCAGGCCCGTCGGAAGATCTCCCGGAGGGCCAGGGCACTGAGCAGGCCGATTCCGCCCACGGCCAGGGCGGCTCCGTACGGGACGTCCAGCACGCCGAGGACCCGGAGAGCCAGTCCGATGGCCATGGCAGCCAGATACACGATGGCACGGCTCTCCTGCACGGCTCGGTCGAATCTCGACCGGCGATTCCGGGACGGGAGATCGGGGCTCGGCGAGCTCATGAGAGGACGAAGGGATCGACGTGGTCGAGGATACCGGATCCGTGCCTCCTGTAAAGAAGCGGGTTACCTTCTCGATGCTGATACACTCCCGGGAAATGCTCGACAGCTCGGCGACCGCGTGGCGGTCATCCCCGGGAGCCTTGATCGGCTTCCTCGTCCTCGTCGCCTCCCCCGCGCTCGGCGGGCTCGACGGAGAGTGGCGACATCTGGACCTGGACGACGGGCTCGCGCACACGTCCGTCTATGATCTGGCCCTCGACTCCCGGGGCTTTCTGCTCATCGCCAGCGAGGGTGGTCTCCAGCGCTGGGACGGATACGAGCTCACCCCTCTCCACCGGGACCCTGACGGAACCCGGCGCCTGCTCAGCGACAACGTGGGACATCTCTATCGGGATCCCGCCGAGCCTCGACGGATCTGGATCGGAACCTGGGGCGGAGGCCTCTCCCGTCTCGACATCGTGACCGGGGAGCTCCGGAGCTGGGTTCACGACCCGGGAGACGAAACCTCCCTCAGCGACGATCGGATCCAGGGGATCCTCCGGGACTCCGGCGGCAGGCTCTGGGTCGCCACCTACCGAGGCTTGAATCGAATGACCGACGACGGGGCCGGGTTTCGGCGCTACTCCGTCGCCGACGGGCTTCCCCACGACCGGATCTGGACCCTGGACGAGGACCGACGGGGCCGACTCTGGCTCGGGACCGGCGACGGTCTGGCCCGGCTGGCACCGGACATCGGGGAGATCAGAGAGTGGGATTCCGGGGTTCTCGGACACCCGGAGGTCCGTCACCTGCAGGTTCTGAGCACCGGCGAGGTCTGGATCGGAACCCGCGGGGGGCTGCACCGTCATCTCCCCGGAACGGAATCGTTTCCCCGGATTCCGTTTCCCAGCGAGCGCCCCGGAGAACGCCGACAGTCGGTGAACTTCATTCGTGAAGACGCTGAAGGCCGCGTCTGGATCGGAACCCACCGGAACGGGCTCCTCCTCTGGCGACCGGAGAGCCGGGACTTCCGGGCCTTCCGCCACCGTGCCGACGATGCC
>JAWVZJ010000398.1:0-2828 GCA_033722255.1 Thermoanaerobaculia bacterium
GAACTGGTGCGGCGATTCCCGGGCGCTCGAGGACACCTTCCGGCATTACCTCCTGGTCCCCCTTCTGGAGGCCGGCTTCGAGAGGGTCACCCTGGACGTGGGCGATCGGGACCGCCACCGGGAGATCGCCGAGGGGTGGAGAATCGACTACGGAGCGGGTATCCCGGCGGTGGCTGTCCTCGATGGTCGCGGAGAGCTCGTCGCGGCCACCACCGAGGGAGAGCTCGCCGCAGCTCGAGCTCTGAGCCCGATCGAAGTCGCAACCCTCGTCCATCGCTGGCTCCCGGAGCACCTCCGGAGCGATTGATCCTGGACAGGATCTCTCCTCTCTGGCTCTCCCGGGATGAGCTTTAGGAACCGGCAGTGACCCACCTGTCCCGTCAATCGATGTATCCCACGGATCGGAGCTTCTCGAGGACCTCCGCACTTTGCACGTCGATGGACGGATGTCGCCGGAGGAACTCCCGGTTCGCGGCATCGAGCCGCCGAGCCCCCCCGGGGCGGGTCTCTGGATCGATCCGGCGGCCCCTCAGCTCGGCCGGATCGAGCTCGTACAGAAGGGGTTCGCGCCCCCTCTTCCGGATCAGCTTCAAGTCCGCCGAACGGGCGGACACCGCGCGGATCCAGTAACTGAACACCAAATCCCGGCGCGGCAGCTCCCAAAGATCCCCACCGTCGAGCTCCAACCCGGCCGAGTCCCGGCCGGCGAGTCGCAACAAGGTCGGAACCAGGTCGAGCAACCCGACCGGGTCCGTGACGTCGCCCTCTCCCTTCAGAGGCCCCTTCGGGGACCGGACGAGAAGGGGAACCCGGATCTCCTCCTCGGCAAGGGTCTGACAATGATCCCAGCGGTTCCCCTCCCCCAACCACTCTCCGTGGTCGGAAGTGAAACCGACGATCGTCGTCTCCAAGAGGCCTTCCCGGGAGACGTGCCGCAAAAGCTTGCCTAGCTCGTAGTCCACGAAGCGAATTTCGCCATCGTACAGGTTCCGGAGATGCCGCACGTCTTCCTGATCGAACACGGCCCCAGCCCGTTGCCAGGGCTGATCGGGCGAAGCTCTCTCGGTCTGGAGATAGGAGCGCCGATCCCCCCCACGCTCTGACTGATTCCCTCGATCGAAGGGAGAGGAGAACCGACTCGGTGGAGTGTAGGGATCGTGGGGATCGAAGTAGTGAAGCCAGAGAAAGAACGGACGATCGTCCGTCCGGAGCTCGCGTAGAACGTTGAAACCCCGCTGCGTCACTTCGTCCGCGCTCCGGGTGGAATGCCCGTGTCGATCCACCTCGTCCGGTCCCTGGATGTCGAATCGGTCGAACCCACGGCGAATCGCCCGGGCAAAGACCGTCGAGGCCCGGAAGTGGTGCCGGCTCACCACCGCCGCGGTCCGGTAACCCGCCCCTCCGAGGAGACTCGTCAGGGTGGGCGATGCCTCCTCCACGAAGTAGCGTCCAGTGAGGAGCTGGGCGACGGCGGGTATCGTGCAGGGAGCCGGAGTGGCCGCGTTCCAGAAGACCCTCCCTCGGGAGAAGAAGCGATCGATCTCGGGAGTCGTCTCCCGCTCGTATCCGTAGAGTCCGAGCCGGTCCCAACGCAAGGTGTCGACGGTGATCAGCAGGATGTTCGGAGGAGTCTCCGCCGTGGCACCACAGCCAACGAGAAACAGGCCGAGGAGGAGGCTCGTCACCGCCGAGGGGACCCGGTGGCGGCTCTCGAAGATCGGTCCGCAAGATGGGCCGACGGGGTGTTCCACGACGCTCAGAGTACCAGCAGACTGTCCGCCGTTCATGTTCGGCCGAATTCCCTGGTGTACTCCGTCCAGAACCACGGGCCGATGGTCACCACCGGACCCTCCGGAATGATCAACTCCGTCGTGACAGGAGCTTTCTACTTCCGCCCTCCCGATGGGCACAGAGAGAGCCAGGGGACTGCCCGGGAGTGGCGGTACCGGTCCTGAAACTCGATCTCCACCGAGACGTCGACTCTCCTCACGCCGGGTCTTCGGTGGGTCCCCGTCTGGAGCTCTCCGCCTCCGTGACCGGATCGGGCAACAGGGGAGGCACCGGACAGTCCAGGGCGTCGGCGAAGGCCCGAAAGAGCTCTCCCTCCGCCACCCGGACCCGGCCGTCCCACCCTACGCTGGCCGCCGCTCCGACCAGGAGACGGCGCTTCTGTTCCGGCCCGGCTCCCGACAACCGGTCGAGAGCCTCGTCGAGGCGGGAGAGAGAGAGCTCGTCCCGGGACACCGGCTCCATCTCCGCCGAGCCCTCGTCCAGGTGACCGATGCCCTGGGCGAACGCCGTCCGCACCCGATCCGGGTCCCGGTGACCGACATGGGCCAGGGCCGAGAGCAAAACCCTGCAGGAGTCGACCCACTCCTCGGTGGAGGGCCTCCTCCGAGACAATCTCTTCCGATCGGCGAAGACCGAATCCAGGTGTCGAACCAGGAGCTTCCGGAGGGCGAACTCGAAAAGGGAGAGCCACCGGTCGCTCTCGATCACCGCGTCGACGGCCAGACGGAACGCGCCGTACTGGGCCGGCGACATGCGCCGCAGGGAGGGGATCGCCAGGTCCACCAGGGGCAGCCGTAGCCGGGGAGACAGGCCCCGGAGCTCCGGAAGAGCCTCCTCCACCCTCCGGGCCAGTCCCTCGTCGGCCGTCTCCGCGATCTTCTTTACCTGCCTGTGGCGAAGCTCCTCATCCCGGGAGACGAGAAGGCCGAGGACGATTCCCCGGGCCGCCTCCGGCTCTCGCACCCCGCGGCGGAGATCGTCCGGCAGCTTCCTCAGGAGCCGGGCGCCCCACTCCACGTGCCGGGAATCGGGAGCCC
>JAWVZJ010000399.1:0-2817 GCA_033722255.1 Thermoanaerobaculia bacterium
GAGCAAATCCACTACGCGGTGCAGGACACCGTCCATCTCCTGCCCCTCCACGAGACGCTCCGGGAGGAGCTGGAGGAAAGGGAACGCCTGCCCTGGGTCTTCGAGGAGACCCGCCGCCTGGCCGATCCCGACCGCTTCCTCCCTCCGCCGGAAGAGTCCCATCGGAAGCTGGGAGGCCTCGGCCACCTGAATCGGCGACAGCTCGCCGCGGCCCGGGCGCTGGCCGCCTGGAGGGAAAGGGAGGCCCGGCGGCGAGACCTGCCCCGGGGCTTCGTCCTCCGGGACAAGGCCCTCCTGGAGCTGTCCCGGCGTCTTCCCACCCGGGTCGAGGAGCTCCGGGAGATCCGGGATTTCCATCCCCGGTCCGTGGACCGGGTGGGTCCGACGCTCTTGAGGCTCCTGGAAGAGGTCCGGCGTCGCCCGCCCCACCGGCTTCCGGAGCATGAGCCCCGACTCCCCCGCTCCGAGAAGGTCTCCAGCGTCTTCCGGAAGGTCCGAGCCACGGTGAAGGAGCGGGCCGAGCACCTGGGTGTTCCGGCCCCCTCCCTGGCCAGCCGGAGGGAGATCCGAGAGCTTCTCCGGAGCGTTCACGCCGACGAGGGAAGGAACGGACCGCCGTCGCCCTTCGACGGCTGGCGCTGGGCCGTGCTGGGGGAAGCGCTGGACCCGATTCTCGATCCGAGCCGTTGAATAGACCCCCGGGAGGGAACCGATGCTCGACGACCAGATTCCGGCCATCCAGGACGCGTTGCAGGAGATGGACGCCGACGGATGGCTCTTCGCCTGCTTTCAGAAGAACGATCCGATCAGCTTCGACCTCCTCGGTCTGGACGAGGATCGACTCGTCACGCGCCGGTGCTACTACCTGATCCCCCGGGGGGGAGACCCGAAGAAGCTGAACCATCGCCTGGAGCCCTGGATGCTGGACCACCTCCCCGGGGAGAAGAGCCTGTACCTGAGCTGGCGGGAGCACGCCACGGAGCTCGGCCGGTTGGTGGAGGGCCGGGAGCGTCTGGTGGCCCAGTACAGCCCCGACAACCAGATCCCCTCCGTCTCCCGTCTCGACGCCGGGACGGCGGACTTCCTCCGGGGTCTGGACATCGAGCTCCTCTCCTCTGCCGATCTCGTCCAGCGGTTCGCCGCCACCTGGAGCCCGGAGCAGATCGACAGCCACCGCCGGGCGGCGGGAAATCTGCATGACATCGTCCACGCCGCCTTCGCCAGCGTGGGAGAGGCCCTCCGGGCCGACCGGGCCATCGACGAGTACACGGTGCAACGGTTCATCCTGGAGCAGTTCGCCGCCCACCAGATGATCAGCGAGGCGGATCCGATCGTCGCCGTCAACGAGCACGCGGCGGATCCCCACTACCAGCCCGGACCGGACCGTACGAGCCCGATCGAGAAGGGGGACTTCCTCCTGATCGATCTCTGGGCCAAGGAGGAGAGAAGCCGGAGCGTCTACGCCGACATCACCTGGTGCGGGGTCTGCGCCTCGGCGCCGACGGATCGCCAGGAGAAGATCTGGCGCTACGTCGCCGACGCCCGGGACGCGGCCCTGGGCCTGATCCGCGGACGCTACCCGGACCGGACCGTCCGGGGCTACGAGGTGGACGATGCCGCCCGGCAGGTGATCGTGGAGGCCGGGTACGGCGATCGGTTCATCCACCGGACCGGTCACAGCCTGGGGATCCAGGACCACGGTCAGGGCGCCAACATGGATAATCTGGAGACCCACGACACCCGTCCCCTGATCCCGAACACGGGGTTCTCCATCGAACCCGGAATCTACATCCCGAACGACCTCGGAATCCGGAGCGAGATCAACGTACTCCTCACTCCGGACGAGGTCGAGGTGACCGGAGGGGATCCCCAGGAGGAGCTGCTGCGGCTGCTCTGAAGAGGATCCGGGGACGGTGGGAGGCCATTCGAATGCCGGTCCCGACTCCTGACACTCCAAAGGCGGTGAGACCCCTGGGCGGCGGCTTCGACCGAGGGCTCGGCTTTCCGCCAGGACCGGGACGCCGATCTCTGACGGTCGAGCCGTGAGACCGCTCTCCGCCGCCGGTCCGGGCCCGGACGAAGAGGAGCCGGGGGAGACCATCCCCGGGAAGGAGGGGATCCGGCCGGTGGAGGGAGTGGTGGTGGCCATCCTGGCGCTGCTGGCGATCCTGGCCGCGTCAGGCATCTCCCTCTTCGCCCTGGACGGGATGCCCCATGTGGCCGACGAGCAGGCCTACTTCTTTCAGGCCCGGGTGCTGAGCCGGGGCCGGATCCATCTCTCACCTCCAGCCGAGCCCGGCCTCTTCGACGTCCAGCACGTCCTCATCGACGACGAGGGGTGGAGGGCCATGTACCCGCCGGGATGGCCGGTCCTCCTGGCCACCGGGATCCTCGTGGGTGCTCCCTGGCTCGTGAACCCTCTCCTCCTCGGACTCTCGGTAGCGATGGTGTGGTGGCTGGGCCGGAATCTCTTCGATCCCGAGATCGGGGTCGTGGCAGCTCTCCTGCTGGCGGGGTCGCCCTTCGCCCTCTCCATGGGGGCGGGAACCATGTCCCACCCCGGGACGCTCCTTCTGGCCCTGCTGACCCTCGCCTGTCTGGCCCGGGCCGATCGCTCCCCGGGCCGGGTCCTCCCCTGGGTGCTGGCGGGCCTGGCTGCCGGTGTCTGCCTCTCGATCCGGCCCTTCACCGCCGTCCTCCTCCTGGGGCCTCCCGTCCTCGCCTTCGCCCTCCGGTCGCCGAGACGAGTCCGGGGCCTGAGTCTCCTCGCCTCCGGAGCCCTTCCGGGGGCCCTCTTCCTGATCGGATACAACACGC
>JAWVZJ010000400.1:0-2770 GCA_033722255.1 Thermoanaerobaculia bacterium
AGCACTTCGTCCGAGGATCGGTCGTCTTCGTCCCAGGCCCGTGCGTACCCCAGGGACAGTGTGGATCTCAGGTTCGAGAAGAGCACCAGCTTCAGGTCGATCTGGATCCCGACGTCGTAGAAGGTCTCGGAGAGGGCGTCGTCGTCCGGGTCCGTGCCCAGAACGGTGGAAAAGAGGGCGGTCCGGGCCCAGGTCAGGTAGAAGCCCGGCCAACCGACGTGCCGGAACCGCACCGGAGGCAGCGTCCACTCCGCCATCAGCTTGCCGTAGGTCCGGCCCCCGATCTCGTTGATCTCGACCCCCGGAAAGCTGTAGTAGTCCCGGTACCGCTTGGCCCTCCGGTGATCCACGTAGTTGTTCCCGAAGGCACCGAAGAAGAAGTTCGAGAACGGATCCTCCGCGTCGCCGAAGGCTCCCCCGGCGGAGGTCCGGATCCAGAGGGAGGAGTGGTCCAGGGGAAGCTGCCAGCCGACGTCGAGCTCGCTGTGGATCCGGGGGAAGGTCTCGGACTGCGCGTACCGGCCTCCGGCGAACAGACTCCATCGGATCCCCTCCTCCTCCGCCTCCACCGCGCCCAGGGATCTCTGGACGTTCTCGTACTCCAGGGTCAGGCCGACGTCCACCAGCTCGTCGGTACCGGCCCGGACATTCTGGGCGTCGGGGAGCGTCTCCAGATCGCCCCAGCCTTCCACCTCCGCGTTCAGGGACCATCTCCGGGGCTCGTCGTAGACCAGGGTCTTCGAGTAGCCGACACCCAGGGAATACCCCCGGCGGCTCGTCTCGGTGGGACCGAAGAGGTCGTAGAAATCGGCCCGGTTGTAGGTGCCCGTGACCTCCCAGCTCCAGTGGTGGAAGAGGGCCCGGGCGTGGAGCCGTTCGTCGTCCTCCAGCTCGTCGTCCGGAGACCAGGAGACCGTGAGCTCGAGCCCGCTCAGGTTCAGGGGATCGGAGAGATCGAGGTGGACTCCCGCCGCCGCCGAGTCCTTGTATCCCTCCACCACCGGGTAGATTGTGTTGAACTGGATGTTCTCGAGCGTGGCGTACGGCGCCGTGGTCTCCGGCTCCCTTCGCCGCGGGGGCTCGACCTGCCACTCCTCGACGATCGGATGACGGTCGACGATGGCATTTCCCAGGAACTGGATCGCCCCCACCGTGTCCAGGGCCCGGTTCGGAACGAGACCAGGGGTCAGGCCGTCTCCGGTGTACCGGAAGGCCACGACCTCCTCCTCCGAGTAGGGTACGGGACGGAAGTAGCCCGTCTCGGCGTTGGTGAGGATGTCCATGTCGTCCTCCTGGAAATCCCATCGGTAGACGTTCGAAACCCCGGAGTAGGTGGAGGAGCCGTAGAGGTACCGTCCGTCGGGAGAGAAGACAAAGTTCGACGGGGAGCTGACCTCGAAGTCGAAGAGGGTCGTGGGCTCGTAGGTCCCCTCGAGGAGATCCTCCACCTCCAGGGCGATCAGGCTCTGGCTTCCGTCGATCTCGGCCAATGAGCCCGTGACCAGGGAGCCGTCGGGGGCGACGTCGATGTCGTAGGCGTCCTTCCCGTAGGGCCAGGAGTAGACCTGATTCCATTCCTCCCAGGGCTCGGGGATCCGGACCAACGTCGAGATACCGTTGAAATGCCGCACTCCCCAGAGGGAGCGGGTGGAGGGGTCGAAGGCGAGATCTCCGATCCGGGCGTCCTTCATCAGCCGTCGCCGCTGGCCCGTCTCCAGGTCCAGGACCCAGAGGTCCCGCCATCCGTAGTTGTCGGTGGTGAAGAAGAGACGATCTCCGGTCTCGTCGTGGGCCAGGGAGGTGACGTAGAAGAGGGCGGCGCCCTGAACCTCCGCCAAGGGCTCCGTCTCGCCCGTCTCCAGGTCCAGGGCCAGGATCCGTGCCAGCTGTCCCGTGGACCGGACGCCGACGTAGATCTTCCCCCGATCCCGGTCCAGGAAGGCCCTGGAGACCGAGCCCAGGGGGGTGGTGGAGAGGGGCTGGAACTCGGTGATCGGATTCTCTCCGAGGGCTTCCAGGTTCCTTTCCTGCCACTGCCGTTCCCACTCGATCCACTCGTCCCAGGCCTCCTGGAGGCTCGTCCCGTAGACCCGCTCGAACTGGTCGGTGAAGTAGGGGGCGCTACCGGGTCGACGGGCCGTCCACTCGATCAGCTTCTCGGGCCCGTATTGCAGAGCCATGTAGCTCATGAACCGGGTACCGTAGAGATAGGCGTTGACTCCCACCTGGAAGTCGATCGTCGTCCCCTCGGACTCCAGCCCGACCACGTCGTAGAAGTAGGTGTCGTCCCGAATCTTGGTCCGGAACACCATCTCGTCGTACGCCCCCAGGACCCGACCCAGGCCCCCGGACATCCAGGTCTCCAGGAAGACCGCGATCCCCTCGTGGTACCAGCGGGGAGCGTTCCAGCGGGGATTGGTGAGGTAGTTGTAGAGGATCGACTCCGGGTGGGTCGCCACGGGCTCGACCTTCCCGCCGAAGAGGCGGCGAAAGATCAGATCTCGTCCGGCGGCCTGGTCCATGGTCACGATGTGCGCCATCTCGTGGTTCGCCATCCAGAACATCCGGTCGATGGCCGGGATCGTGTCGTAGACGTAGCTGAAGGGGGCGATCCCGATGTTGATGAAGTTGGTGGGGACCGTGGTGGCACCGCCGTGGCCGAAGTCGCTGAAATCCTCGAGGAAGAGGTTGACCGGTCCGCTGGGGGTGTAGTCGTAGAGCTCCCGGTGGAACTCCAGAGCGTTCACCGAGCAGGCCGCCAGGTGGGGAA
>JAWVZJ010000401.1:0-2724 GCA_033722255.1 Thermoanaerobaculia bacterium
GGCGTGCCGGGAGCACCCCGAAGTCGAGCCGGAGGTGCGATGCCCCACCGGCGAGGCGCGAATCACGCCCGGCTTCGAGCTTCCGGCCCGCTGCGTCATCCACACGGTGGGCCCCGTTTATTCCGGTACCGATGAGGATGCCGAGCTACTGGCCTCCGCTCACAGATCCTCCCTGGAGCTGGCCGAGGAACACGATCTCCGGACCGTGGCCTTCCCGGCCATCTCCTGCGGGGTCTATGGATATCCGCCGGAGGAGGCGGCGGAGATCGCCTCCGAGGTGCTGGAGGAGCGGGACTGGGATCTCGACGAGGTCCGTTTCGTCCTCTTCTCGGAGGGGATGCTGGAGACCTGGAAGCAGGTCATCGAAGGAGGAAGCTGACCGAGGAAGGGGGCCGATCCCGTCTTCCGGGACCGATCTCTCAGAGGCTCGTCCGGTTCTCTCAGAGGATCGTCCGGTCCGGGGAGGGGATCCCCCCGGAGCGACCCGTCCCGGAGGCAGGCGTCGTCCCGGGACCGGGCAACAGCGCCGGCAGACGGCTCAGACCCTCGATGACTTCCCGTGCCCCCGCCCGGGAGAGCTCCTTCCCGGAGGTCCATCCCGTCGTCACCCCGATCACCGGGATCCCGTGGGCCCGACCGCATCGGACATCCTCCGTACTGTCGCCGACGATCCAGGTCGTGTCCGAGTCGAAGGGCCGTCCGAACTCCCTCTCCGCCCGTTCCCAGGCCCTGGGAGGGAGGTCCGCCCGGTCGTTGGCGTCGCAACCGAAGGCTCCCACGGTGAAGAATCGATCCAGCCCCAGGCGGCCGAGCTTGATCCAGGCACCGCTCTGCCAGTTTCCGGTCAGGAGTCCGATCGCCAGATCGTCCCGGCGGACGAGATCCTCGAGGGTCTCCTCGACACCAGGCAGGATTCGCATCTTTCCGGCATCCAGGTCTCGCTCGAGTCTCGTCAGGTACTGCCTCCGAACCTCCGGCAATCTCCTCCGAACCTCCTCGGGGTCCCGCCCGATTCCGGTCAGGAGCTCCCGGACGATCAGCGGGTCTGTCTTTCCCCGGAAGTCGTAGGAATCCAGATCCCCGGTCTCGCCGTAGACCTCCCGGAGAGCGGCGGCGAAGATCTGCCGTACCTGGCGTCCGGCCTTCAAAAGGGTTCCATCGACGTCGAAGAGGATCAGAGACACGGGGGGATGATATCCGGTACTTCCCGTCCGTCCGGCACGAGGGCGCCGTGGGCCCGTCCGTCTCCATCGTGCGGTCGTGGACCGGCAAGCCGGAGTCCCGGATCCGCTTCGGTCGATATGATCCCTGGACCGGAATGAGGATCGGAGGAAGAATCGTCTGATGGGCTCTGGGAAGCGTCGGCGGTTCCTGGAGACGGGGCTCCTTCTCGGAGCTGCCCTGTCGGTCGGTGGCCTCTTCCTCGCCTCGGGAGTCACCCGGGATGGCTCGGCTCCCCCCTGGCTTCTGCCCCTGGACGACGCCTACATCTTCCTCCGCTACGCCCTACAGGCCGCCCGGGGAGAGCCCCTCCAGTGGACCTCCGGACTCTTCTCCACCGGCGCCTCGTCCTTCCTCTACCCGTGGCTGGAGGTCCCCGCCTTCTGGATCTCCATGAAGATCTCCTTCGCGTCACGCTGGGCCTTCTGGCTGGGAGCCGTGGCCTTGTGGGCCGCCGGAACCGGGGCCCTTCGGCTCCTCCGGAGCGTGGGAGCTCCGGATCCGTGGCCTCTGGCCGGCGGCCTCACCCTCGTCTGGTTCGGACCCATGGCTTTCGCCAGTCTCGGAGGCATGGAAAGCGGCCTCAACGGGGCCGCTCTCCTGTGGGCCCTGGCCTTCTGGGTCGAGGGCTCCGGTCCCCGGTCCTCGCCCCGTATCCGGTGGCTGGCACTTCTCCTGGTGGCTTTCCTGCCCTGGATCCGACCCGAGAACGGCATCCTCACCGGAATGGCGGCCGGGGCCCTCCTCCTGGGAGTCGGACCGGGGCTTCCCCGGGTCTCCGCCCTTCTCGTCTTCCTGCCGGGTGCGGTCCTGGCCGGGACGAACTGGCTTCTCACCGGACATCTCTCTCCCGCCGGGGCCCTGGCCAAATCCAGGCTCACGGCTCCCTTCGTCGGACCGGAGCTCCAGGCTTCTCTCTTCCTCCACGATCTCTGGGAGAGGGTCCTCCCCGTCTACGCCGGGTCCCCCCGTTTCGTCCTTCCACCTCCTGTGGGGTGGCTGGCCGTCGCGGGAGCTCTTCTCGCCTTCGCCAGCCTGACACCCTGGCGCCCGGACGGAACCTCGATCCGGTGGAGACGCGTCGTCCCCGTGGCCACGGCCTGGTCGGTCCTGGTGGTGCTCGCTCCCTTCTCGTCCCTGGTCCACTGGCACTACTGGCGGCACCACCACGGCGGGCTGGCCCTGGGTTGGGTCCTCGCCCTCGGGGCCCTGGCCGCCCTCTTCGAATCGGTCGATCGGGATCGCCTTCCGCGTCTGCGCTGGCTCGCGCTCGTCGTGCCCCTGGCCCTCGCCCTGTCCCTCCCGGGCTGGGCGAGTCGCTTCGCCCGGGGGGTGGAGGTTCTCCACCGTCGCGACGGCAAAGGGGCCGGGCTGCTCGAGGAGTTGCCGGGGGACAGGGTCCTGCTCCTGGACGACGCCGGACTCCTGTCCCTCGCCTACGACGGTCCGATGATCGACGTCGTGGGTCTCGGGACCCCCGGTCTCGCCCTCCCTTTCCGTCAC
>JAWVZJ010000402.1:0-2723 GCA_033722255.1 Thermoanaerobaculia bacterium
GCCGGCACGACCCGGCTCAGACCCCCGGGGGACAGCTCCCGAACCGCGGCCTGGAACGGCTCGCTGAGATCCTCGATCGCCAGCTCCTGGGGTGCTCGGGCCGGAGCCTCGGAAACCTCCCGAGCGACCTCTTGGAAGGAGGCCCCGGAGAGAATCCGCTCTCGGGCCTCCTCCGCTCCCTGCCGGTCCCGGGTGACCAGATGGCGGAGTCGGACCCCGGCCGGTCGTTCGGACATCGATTCGTGGGTCACCGAGTACCGGGCCACCTCCTGGTCGGTGATCTCCAGGGAGGCCAGCCGTTCGGCGAGGACGGCGAGGGCGGCGTCTCGCCCCGCGTCGGGCTCGATCCAACCGCGGTCGGTGGCCAGGAGGCGGATGAGCTCCTCCTCGATCATCCGATCCAAGAGGCGGGATAGGACGACGCTGTCCAGCCCCGCGGCGTCGCGGCCCACGTGACGTCGGAGGTAGGCATCGAACTCCTCCGTCTCCACCGCCTCGGTCCCGACCCGGGCCACCACGTCCACGGGAAGGGGCTCGTCGCCGGGGCAGCCCAGGGAGGATGCGACGACGAGGCCGGCGAGAGCCGACGAGCGGAGGATTCGGGCCGATCTCATGCTCCGAGCCTGTCCAGGGTCCTGCGGGCGGCCTCGGCCACGGGGATCCCGGCCTCGACGCCGACCGTGAGGACTCCGTCGGGGCTGAAGCGGACCCGGGGGTCGTCGGAGACGATCTCCACCATCCGTTCGGGATCGATCCGGGCGTCCCGGCGCATTCTCAGGATCAGCTCCCCCTCCTGGTAGCCCACCGACTGGATCCGGAGCCGCTCCGCCTTTCTCTGAACCGCGGCCACCTCGAGGAGCTGGCGGACGGCGGACGGAGGCGCGCCGAACCGATCCCTGAGCTCGTCCAGCATCTCCTCCTCCTCCGTCTCCCCGGAGGCGATCCTGCGATACAGCTCCATCCGGACGTTGGCGTCGGGAACGTAGTCCGGCGGGATCGACGTGGGAACCGGGAGATCCAGGGTCGCGGAGGGTCCCTCGTCGGCCGGGCCCCCTCCCCGGAGCTCCTCGAGGGTGTCCTCCAGGAGCTTCATGTAGGTCTCGATGCCGAGGGCGGCGATGTGGCCGCTCTGCTCCGCTCCTAGGAGGTTCCCGGCCCCCCGGATCTCCAGGTCCCGGGCCGCGATCCGGAAACCGGCCCCGAGCTCGGAGAAGTCCCGGAGGGCGTCGAGCCGCTTCCGGGCGTCCCGGGACACCACCTCGTCGCCGGGAACCAGGAGGTAGCAGTACCCGAGCTGATTCGATCGCCCCACCCGGCCCCGGAGCTGGTAGAGCTGGGCGAGACCGAACCGGTCCGAGCGGTGGATGAGCATCGTGTTCACCCGGGGGATGTGGATCCCGTTCTCGATGATCGTGGTGGCCACCAGGAGGTCGTATTCGCCGTCGGTGAAGGCGTGCATCCGCCGGGCGAGCTCCTGCTCGTCCATCTGTCCGTGACCCACGGTCACCTCCAGGCCCGGCACCAGCTCCTGGAGGTAGGAGGCCATCCGGTCGATGTCCTCCACCCGGTTGTAGACGTAATAGATCTGACCCCCCCGCTCCCGCTCGAACTCGATCGCCTCTCGGACCACCTCCGGCGTGAAGCTCGTGATCGCCGTCTCCACGGCCATCCGGTCCCGGGGAGGTGTCTCGATGACCGAGAGATCCCGGACTCCGGCCAGGGAGAGCTGGAGCGTCCGGGGCACCGGCGTTGCCGACATGGCCAGGACGTGGATGTCCTTCTTCAGATCCCGGAGCTTCTCCTTCTGGGCCACCCCGAAGCGCTGCTCCTCGTCGATGACCAGCAGCGCGAGCTTCGGGATCTTCACGTCACCGGAGAGAAGCCGGTGGGTACCCACCAGGATGTCGATCTCTCCCGAGGCCGTCCTTTCCCGGACCTCCCGGATCTCGGCCGCGCTCCGGAAACGGGAGATCATGTCGATTCGTACCGGGAAGTCGGCGAAGCGGGCCCGGAAGGTCTCCAGGTGCTGATCCGCCAGGATCGTCGTCGGAGCCAGCACCGCCACCTGGTGGCCGTGATCCACGACCTTGAAGGCGGCCCGCATGGCCACCTCCGTCTTGCCGAACCCGACATCCCCGCAGAGGAGGCGATCCATGGGCCGGTCGGCGGCGAGGTCCTCGAAGATGGCGTCGATGGCCTCCAGCTGATCCTCGGTCTCCTCGTAGGCGAAGGCGGTGGCGAACTGGCGCTCCAGATCACTGGTCCCGGGCATGCTCGGCGCGTCGGCCACCTGACGTTCCGCGTAGAGCTGGAGGAGGTCGATGGCCAGGGCCCGGACACTCTTCTTCACCCGGGCCTTGGTCTTGTTCCAGGACGCTCCGCCGAGACGGTCGAGCTTCGGAGCCACACCCTCGATCCCGGTGTACTTCTGGATCCGGTGGACCCGGGTGAGGGGGAGGAGGAGGGTCTTCTCTCCCCGGTACTCGAGCTCCATGACCTCGATCTCGGTCGATCCCTCCGCCCCTTCCCGCCGGAGTGTCCGGGGCAGCGGTCCCCCGCCGGGTCCGTCGGGGCGGACGGTCCTGAGACCCACGAACTGGCCGATCCCGTGATCCAGGTGGACCACGTAGTCGCCGACCTTCAGATCCCGCAGACCGGACACGAACGGTCCGTACCGCGGTCTCCGGCGCCTGGAAGGGCGCCGGCGCCGGGGGAGGATCTGA
>JAWVZJ010000403.1:0-2712 GCA_033722255.1 Thermoanaerobaculia bacterium
CGGAACGTCCGGCGCACGGCCCTGTCTCTGGCGGTGGTGGGAGCCGGCACCGTGGCGCTGCTCCTCACGGCGGGATTCATCCTCTTCTCCTTCCGGGGACTCCAGGACGCCATCATCCGCGGGGGGATGGGTCATCTGGAGGTGGTCCGGAAGGAGGCGGTGACCGAGGGCGCCTTTCGTCTGGATCGGCCCGTGAGCCAGGGCCTCGAGGAATGGGAGGAACTGCGTCGACGGATCACCGGGGTCGCCGGCGTGGAGGCGGCGGCTCCGAATCTCCACTTCATGGGCGTGGCCCAGGCCGGGGAGCGGAGCGCCTCCTTCGCCGGGGTCGGGGTGGAGCCGAGCTCCGAGGAGGCGATGGGCTTCGAGACCAAGCTTCGAGACGGCGAGGGGCTGTCCCGGGAGGCGCCGGCGGCGGGGGAGGACGGGGTACTCCTGACCGTCGGTCTGGCCGAATCCCTGGGGGCGGAGGTCGGAGACTGGATCACCCTCCTCGGGGTGTCTCCCGGGGGAGTGCTCAACGCCCTGGACGTCCGGGTCACGGGGCTCTACACGACGGGCATCCAGGATCTGGATACTCGGCTGCTCAAGGTCCACCTGGCCACGGCGCAACGGCTGCTCCAGACGGAGCGGGTCTCGAACCTGCTGGTGATGCTCGAAGGCGACGAGCTCCTCCCGGGGGCGGAGGAGAGGCTCTCGCGAGCCCTCTCGGAGCGGCAGCCGGAGCTGACCCTCGTCACCTGGCGGGAGCGCGCCCCCTACTACGACCAGGTCCGAAATCTGTACCTGGGCATCTTCTACTTCCTGGGTTCCGTCATCTTCGTCCTGGTGATTCTCTCCGCGAGCAACACCCTCATGATGACGGTGATGGAACGGGTCCGGGAGATCGGGACCCTACGGGCCGTGGGGACCTCCCGGGCCCAGATCGCCTCCATCTTCCTGGCCGAATCTCTCTGGCTCGGGCTCTTCGGAGGGCTTCTGGGTGGAGCCTGCGGACTTCTGGCCACGGCAGGGATCAACGCCCTGGACCTGAAGATGCCGCCGCCGCCCGGGGCCGTGGATCCGATCGACCTGAAGCTCGCCCTGGTGCCGGAGGCCTTCCTGGGGGCGGTGGTGCTGATGATGGTGGTGCTGGCCCTGTCGGCGGCGGTCCCGATCCTGAAGGCGACACGGGTGGAGGTGGTGGAGGCCCTGAGTCATGTCTGAGTCGAGCCGACATCGATCGCCTCCGAGAGCTGCCGCGCAGCGGAGGCACGGGATCCGGCGGGCGAGCTTCCTGGCGGCCACGCTTCTCGCGCTTTCCGGAGGCCTTGCGGCTCTTTCCGCGGAAGTCGATCCGGAGGATCGCACCCTCCTCGAGGAGGCGGACGTCTCCCGCGAGGCCCCCACTTCGTTCCGGGCCGAGATCCGGGTCGGCCGCGTCGGCAGCCAGGACTCCATGCCCCTCGAGCTCTGGCGGGACGGAGAGAGGGTGCTGGTGCGTTTCCTCGGGCCGGAGCAGGAGGGGAAGTTTCTGATCCAACGAGGCGACGAGCTCTACTTCCTGGCTCCGGGGACCCGGAATCCCGTCCGTCTGGACTCGCGTTTCCGCCTCGGGGGGCGTGTGTCCCTGACGGAGATCCTCGGGATGGACTATTCCCGGAGCTACGAGATTCGAGAGACGGAACATCGGGGCGAGGGCGAGGGGCGCCAGGTGATCTTCGAGCTGGAGGCCAGGGAGGAGAGCCTTCCCTATCCCCGGGTCCGATTCGTCGTCCGGGAGAGCACCGGGCGCCCGTTGCGAGTCGAGCATCTCCTGACGTCGGGGAAGACGGCGAAGATCGTGGAGTTCGCGGCCTGGAAGGAGGGTGAGGAGCTGGAGCCCGGGAGGTTGGTGATCAAGGACCCGCTCCGGGGGACGGCGCCGGTCACGGTGGAGTTCGTGGAGGTCGAGGAGCGGGCAGCTCCGGAAGGGATCTTCGATCTCGAGGAGGGCGAGGAGGCCCGGAAGTCGTTGGGATCGTGAGCGTGCACCTCCTCACGGTCCTCTACGAGCTGTTCGACGACGATCCTGGTCCGGTCCTGGCCTTTCTCCGTAGAACGGCGAGGGAGTACCGCCTGGAAGAACCGCTCGCGGTCCTGGACATGGGGTGCGGTCCCGGCCGGCTGTTTCCCGGGCTGGCGGAGCTGGGCTGGACCGTGGTGGGGTTCGAGCCGGATCGGAGGTTCTGCGAGGACGCCTCGGCCCGGGCCTCCGGTCTCGAGGCGGTCGAGGTGGTCCTCGGTGGATGGAAAGACCTGGACCTCCGGGAGAGATTCGATCTCGCCGTCGCCATGAACGGTCCTTTCGCCTACCTCCTGACCCGGGCGGATCAGGTGGAGGCCCTCCGCCGCGTCTACGGCTCTCTCCGGAAGGAGGGTGTTCTCGTCTTGGATCTCCCGGACCTGCTGTCGCTGCGGGATCGGAAGGAGGTGGTGACCACCGACAGCACAGAGGTGGACGGTCACCGGATCCGGTTGCGCCGGGTCCGGAGTTTCGACTTCGCCCGGTCTCGGTACGTTCAGACCAACCGGTATCGCATCGAGGACCCGGACGGCGAAGGGAAGTTCCTGGAGACTACCCATCACCACTGCATTCTCACGGAGAAGGACCTCCGTGAGCTGGTCTCCGAGACGGGTTTTCGGGAGCTCAGGATCCAGAACGGGTACGGAGACGAAGACGGAGGACAGGAC
>JAWVZJ010000404.1:0-2698 GCA_033722255.1 Thermoanaerobaculia bacterium
CCCGGCCGGATGTTCTGGTTGCTCCGGAAGAGATTCTCCGGGTCCCACTCGGCCTTGATCTCCGCCAGCCGATCGTAGAAGGGACCGTAGGCTTGGCGGACCCGATCCCGGTCCCGGCCTTCGTCGTCGGTCATGAAGTTGGTGTAGGGACCGTAGTCCGAGTGCTCCCGGAGCTCGCTCCAGAAATCCCGAACCCATCCGATCTGCCGTTCGTCTTCCGTTGGATCCTCCCAGGATCCCGCGATGTTGACGATGTACTCGGCCTCCCGGTGGGGAACCGCAGTATCCTCGTCGGGCCGCCGGATCTTCCCTCCCAGGTGCATCATCAGTAGCGCGCTGTGGGGCGAGGGGAGATTCCGGGTGTATCGGAGCAGGGTGTCGGCCACCCCGTCAGCCAGCTCCCCCAAGTACTCGGACTTCCAGTAGTAGCGGCGACCGTGGGGATTGGCGGCGTCCAGCATCTGCTGGTGGGCGACGAAGGGTTTGGCGGTGATGTTGTCCGCCACCGGATCTCCCTTCTCCCGAAAGGTCCGGGTCGCTTTGTCTCCTTCGTCGGGATCGCCGGCCCAGCAGGCTCCGATCGCTGCGATCGGCTTTCCGTGGATCGACTCGGGCAGGAAGGGGGCCGGTGGAGCCAATCGGAGAAGCAACAAGGTCGTCAGCTCGTCCGGAGCTGCCTCGGTAACCCGTCGGAACAGGTCGATCACTCTTTCCGCATCCCCTCCGGAGTGGACGACGAGACCCCCCAGGGCCTCGGGACCCACGGGCCGGGTCTCGAACTCGAAGGAGGTGACGATCCCGAAGTTTCCTCCCCCTCCCCGGAGGGCCCAGAACAGGTCCGGATGGCTCTCGCAGTCGACCCGGAGATACTCCCCGGTCGCGGTCACCAGATCCACCGATCGGAGATGGTCACAGGTGAGCCCCCATCTCCGGCTGAGCCATCCGAAGCCTCCTCCGAGCGTGAGACCAGCCACCCCGGTGGTGGAGACGATTCCCGTGGGGACGGCCCGGCCGAGGGCCTGGGTCTCCCGATCGACATCCCCCCAGGAGAGCCCGGGCTCCACCCGGACGGCCTCTCCGTCAGGATTCATCCGAACTCCCCGGAGCAGGGAGAGATCGATCATCAGCCCGTCGTCGACCACGGCGCTGCCGGCGATGTTGTGTCCGCCGCCCCGGACGGAGAGGCTCAGTCCCTGGTCCCGGGCGAGCCGCACTGCGGTCCGGACGTCGGCTGCTCCGGTGGCTCGGGCGATGACGGCCGGCTTCCGATCGATCATCCCGTTCCAGACATGCCGCGCCTCGTCGTATCCCTGGTCTCCCGGCCGAAGAAGGGGGCCGGCGTGTTCCTCGCCCAGACCTTCCAGCGCTTCCTGGTTCAGACTCGTCGTTCGCTCGGAGGGAATCAAAGTCATGGTTCATGCCTCCCGTTCTGGTGATTGGCTCGATGCGGATCAGCGAATCCCTCGAAAGACCCACGGGGGACGACAGCCGACGCCGGCAGACCTTCCGGGACTCTCGACCATCCTGCGGTTCGAGGCGCAGAACCTCAAGTACAAAATCTGTAGTGCCCTGCTACCCTGGGCCCATGGCCCGACGGAAGGGATACGGACAGTTCTGCCCGGTGGCCCAGGCCTCTGAGATCGTGGCCGAGCGATGGACGCCCCTGATCCTCCGGGAGCTCCTCTGCGGCAGCGAGCGATTCAACGAGCTAAAGCGAGGGCTTCCCCGGATCTCCCCCTCCATGCTCTCCCGGCGACTGGATCAGCTGGAAGGAGAGGGCCTCCTCGAGAGGCGCGAGGACGAGGAGGGACCCCGTTACCACCTCACGCCCGCCGGGGAGGAGCTGCGTCCCGTGGTCGAAGCCCTGGGTCGCTGGGGAAAGCGCTGGCTTCCCACGGAGCTCGATCCCGAGGACCTGGACCCCTCGCTCTTGATGTGGGACCTTCAACGCCGCGTGGATCCCGGCGAGCTGCCGGAGGAACGGGTCGTCGTCCGCTTTCACTACCCCGACGCCGAGAAACCGTTTCGGCGATGGTGGGTCCTCCTCGGACCGGACGAGGTGGACCTCTGTCTCAAACCTCCCGGATACTCCGTGGACCTCAGTGTCCAGTGCGACGTGGAGACCATGGTCCGGATCTGGCTCGGTGACCTGGATCTGGCCTCTGCCATGGCCGAGGGCCGGCTGGAGCTGGAGGGACCGGAGGACCTCCGGAGGCGGTTCTCGGACTGGCTGGGACTGAGCATGTTCGCGGAGGTTCGCCGGTCCCGCGTTCGAGAAACGTGATCTCACGCTGCACTCCAGATCTCCGGATGTGAGCAGACCCCCTCCAGCATCCCCCCGAAGCATGGATCGCCGATCGACGCTCCGGGCTCGGCCGATCCGCTCGTTCAGCCGACTTCGCCGAAGAAGGCAACGAGGAGTCTCGACCTCTGGCGGGCGTTGAGTCGGCCTTGAAGGGACCGTTGCGATCGTGTCGAATCCGGCGATGAGCTGGGCCCCGCGGCGGAGTGGAAACTCGGACACCTTCTTGGAAACCCGCCACTCCTGATGTAAAATTCCTCACAGTAATGGAGGGCACGGGATCACTTCGAAAAGTTTCCCGTTTCTGGCAATGACCTTGGGGGGGAGGTCTCCGTGGAGCCTGAAACGCCTTACGCGAGCCGGCTGCTGCTGATCGAAGATCAAGAGGTCGTAGCA
>JAWVZJ010000405.1:0-2698 GCA_033722255.1 Thermoanaerobaculia bacterium
CCGGGGTCCGACCCGTCTCCGAGGTGGAGATCGTATCCCGGAACGACATCCTGGATCGCCTCCGGGACCCGGAGCTCCGGCTCGATCGGACCGCGCTTTGCCTCGGAAATCCCTCGAGTCCGGACGGGGGAACCCTCGGACCGGTCCGGATCCTGGAGGCCGGCGGCAGCGACCAGAGCCCCTGGATCGAATATCGGGCGGAGAAAGAGGGCTTCCTGGTGTTGGCC
This sequence comes from Thermoanaerobaculia bacterium, assembly GCA_033722255.1. Classification (GTDB taxonomy): domain Bacteria; phylum Acidobacteriota; class Thermoanaerobaculia; order Multivoradales; family JAIOJS01; genus JAWVZJ01. Next base: position 228 of record JAWVZJ010000405.1, read on the forward strand.
GTCACGTTCGACGAGGGCTGGACCGCACGGTTGGTGGGGACTCCGGAGACCCTGGCCACTTGTCCCACCGCCCTCGGTCAGATCGGCGTGACCCTGCCCCCGGGACACCATCGGATCCGGCTCGAGTACCGGGATCCCCGGGTGGCCCTGGGAACCGGAATCACCCTGCTGACGCTGGCCGTCGGATTCTGGCTTCTCGCTCGAGGACGTCCGGAATCGAGCCCCGGAAGCCAGGAGGCGTAAGATCGCAGAGATGGGTCCGCAGCTTCTCTTCGATCTCTATGTGCTCCTGGTGGGCCTGATCGTCGGAAGCTATCTCAACGTCGTGATCCATCGACTGCCCCGGCGTCGCTCGACGGTTCTCCCTCGCTCCCGCTGTCCCTCCTGTGGGGCGAGGATCCGGGCCCGGGACAACATTCCCCTCCTGAGCTTCCTCCTCCTGGGAGGTCGGTGCCGCTCCTGTGGCCGGCCGATCTCCCTCCGGTACCCCCTGGTCGAGGCCCTGACCGCCGCCCTCTTCGTGGGCTCCCTGGAGCGGTTCGGCCCCGAGCCCGAGATGGTGATCGCCGTCGGGTTCGGTTGTCTCCTGATCACCCTGGCCGGCATCGACTACGAGCACTATCTGCTCCCGGACCTGCTGACGCTCCCCGGACTCGGGGCCGGCCTCCTCCTGGCCGTCACCACCGACTGGATCAGCTGGCGGGAAGCTCTCCTCGGAGCCGTCCTGGGCGCCGGAGTCTCCTGGATCTTCGCCGAAGGCTGGTTCCGTCTCCGGGGGGAGGAGGGCCTCGGTCTCGGGGACGTCAAGATGCTGGGGATGATCGGCGCCTTCCTCGGATGGTCCGGTGTGCTGGTCACTCTGTTCCTGGCGTCCCTCACGGGAACACTCGTCGGAGCGGCCTTCATGATCGGAGATCGAATGGATCTGAAGAGCCGGCTCCCCTTCGGCGTCTTCCTGGCCCTGGGCGGGCTCGTCGCCCTCTTCTTCGGACCGCCGCTGGTCGGCGCCTACCGGTCCCTCCTCCTTCCATGACCAACGATCTCCCGGAATCCGACTCTCCCCGTCCGGGAACGAGCCTCCCCCGCGAGGCCTGGATCTTTCTCCCACTGGCCGTTCTCCTCCTGGTCGCGATCTCCCTTTTCACTTTCTTTTCCTATCGAAACGCCATCGAGCTCCTCTCCGAGGAGCGGCGGTCCGAAGCCGTGGCCCGGGCGACCCGCCTCGCCGTCGATCCCGACCTCCGGCCATCGGATCTCCGGGACCGGGCGGCAGGGGAGGTCCTGCGCCTCCTCGTCCTGAACGGCGACGGCTCGATCCGTTTCCAGGTCGGAGAGCCTCTCACGGAGCCTCCTCTGGAACCCCTGGGGGGGACGGTTCCGGACACCCCCACGACCCAGATGGTCGAGACCGGGCCCGGCTCCGTCGTCGCCTTCGCCCCACTACCGGCAGCGGATGCCGGGGTCCTCCGCCTCGACCTCCGGACGCCGGTGCTCGCTGGCCAGCGCCGGGCCCTCCGGATCCTCGGAGTGGTGGTCTTCGTCGTCAACGGCGGCTTGGCCCTCTGGCTGCTGCTCTTCCTGCGCCGGATCCTGTCTCCCTACGACGCCCTTCTGGCCCGAGTCCGGGCTCATGGCGATCCCCGGGAGGACGAGGCCGCATTTCTCCTCCGGACCGTCGAGCGAGCCCTGAGCTCCGACCCGGCGCCACGCCGGAGGGAAACGGAGCTGGAGATCCTGGAGCGGACCCTCGGCTCGAGCCTGGAGGAGGGGCTCCTCCTGACGGATCGGGAGGGTTCCGTGCTGGTCGTCAATCCCGAAGCCCGGGCGATCCTGGGGCTGGAGAACCCCACGCGCCGGGTTCCCGTGGACGAGTTCCTGCGCGATCACCCCGACCTCTCGGAGACGATTCGCCGGGCCGTGGAAGAGGACTCCCGGGTTCCCCCCACGGAGATCCGTTTCCGCGACTCCGGAGACGACGAGACCCGGATCGCGGTCAACGTCACCCCCCTCAGACGCCGGGACGGCAATGCCATGGGCTTCCTGGTCCTCCTGTCCGACGTCACCACCGACTCCCGGCGAGCGGACGAGGAGCGGCTCGCCCGGAGCCTGGCGGGGCTCGGGGAGATGGCGGCAGGCGTCGCCCACGAGCTTCGCAACGGTCTCGCCACCCTCCGGGGATATCTCCAGCTCTTGGAACGGTCTCCGGAGCTCGACCAACGGAGTGAGTACCTCCGGGAGCTCGATCGGGAGACTCGGCACCTGGAGAGGGTGGTGAAGGACTTCCTTTCCTTCGCCCGCCCGGGGACCCGTCGGCTCGAGCCGGTGGAGATCGGCCCTCTACTCCGACACCTGGCCGATCGACCGGAGGGTGGGCCGACCTCCCTGGAGATCGGGGACGGCGTCTCTTCGCTCCGAATCTCCGGGGATACGACCCTCCTCCGCCGGGCCTTCGACAACCTCCTGAGGAACGC
>JAWVZJ010000406.1:0-2687 GCA_033722255.1 Thermoanaerobaculia bacterium
AGGGAGCATGGGGGTTGCGGACTCATACGGCGTTGCTCGTCGTCGACGATGCACTATGGCATCGACTTCCTCCTTGCGCCTTGTCTGAGCCTCGCAAGACCCATGCTCGCGGCCGTGCGTTCCTGCCGCGCAGACTCCTAGGAGCAGAGGTCGAAGTAGCGGAGGAACTGCCGCAGGGCCTCCTCGTCGCCAGGCGTTCCCTCGAGGAGTATGGGATCGAGGCCCTCGTCGGGGGAGGTGTCCTCGATGGCCGCCTCGGGCAGCGGTGTGAACCAGATCCCCATCTGGAGTCGGTCGTTCCCGCTGGGACACTCGACCATGAAGGTGGTGGCGATTCCCTCGTCCGGGGTCCCCTTTCCGTGGAGGATTCCCCGCTGGATCAGGTACAGATAGCCCACCTCTCCGATCTCGAGTCGCCCGCGTTTCACGACCTCGCCCCGATCCATTCCGACGTCCAGCTCCAGGTTGTCCAGGGGCCCCCGGTCCCGGCTCTCTCCCTCGAGGTAGGCCCGGAGCTCCTTCTCCTGGTCACCCAACTTTCGCTGTGCGATGTAGATGAATCCTCGGCTTCCGAGCTCGGAGGGAACGCTGCGGCCCTCCTCGTCGGTCTCCGGCGGCTCGTCTCCGAGCATCGCCATCTCCATCACCCCCAGGGGCATCGAGAAGGCCATGATGGGGTGGTAGCCCGGAGGGAGCTCCTCGGCCCCGAGGGATTCCAGCACCCTCTCCCTTCGTTGCTCCGGATCGGTCATCGCCTCGCCCATCTCCTTGGCCTTCTGCATCCCGAACCAGCCCAGGGCCACGCAGGAGCCGACGGCGAGGACCACGGCCAGGAGACAGCCGATTCCGATGTAGACCCAGGGGGATGTCTCTCGCTCGGCCACGGTCCTTCTCCCCAGCTACATCCGTTCGGGGATCGGGACTCCGAGGAGGGCGCAGAGTCGCCTCAGGGCGTCGGCGAAGACCAGGCACGCCGTCAGCCGGACGCTCCGGAGCTCCTCGTCCTCCTCCTGGAGGATCGGATGCTTGTGGTAGAGGGCGTTGAACTTCTGAGCCAGGTCCAGGGCGTGGCGAGCCACCAGGGACAGCTCCAGCGTCCGGGCCGCTCGGTCGACGGACTCTCCGATCCTGGCGGCGTGGAGCACCAGGTCCCAGAGATCGTCGGACCAGCGCTCCGCCCCGGTCTCTGCCACGGCGTTCGGGGCGATCTCGTCGGCGATCCCCGCCTCGACCAGCTTTCTCCGGATGTTGGCCAGCCGGACCAGAGCGTACTGGAGGTAGGGCCCGGACTCCCCTTCGAAGGAGAGGGCCTCCTCGAAGTCGAAGGAGATGATCCGATTCGTGGAGGCCTTCACCATGAAGAACCGGAGAGCCGCGGTGGCGATCTGGATCGAGAGGTCCCGGAGCTCCTCCTCCGGGAGCTCCCGGTTCCGGCTCTCGATCTCCTCCCGGGCCTTCTCGGTGAGTCTGTCCAGGAGATCGTCGGCCTTGACTCCCACGCCCTTGCGTCCCGACATCTCCAGGGAGCCGGCCTCGCCCTCGAGGCTCTCCTCCAGCTCGTATCCGAGCTGCCGGGCCGTCGCCGGGGAGAGCGACACCATCTCGTAGGCGAAGTGGACCGAGCGTCCCGCCTCCTCGACGTAGTCCAGGGCCTCCAACCCGGCCTTCACGATCTTCTGGAGGTAGCTCTGTCGGACGTCGATGACGTTGATGACGTCGGAGGCGCCTCCGAAATCGGGATGGGGCTCGACGCCGTCTTCGGAACAGGTCTCCCAGAGGTCCCACTCCTCCCAGGGCCGGTATCGGAAGTCCCGGCCCAGGAGGCCGAATTTCCAGAGCTGGTAGGCGATGTCCTTGCCGACGTAGGTGACGGTCCCGTCGGAGCGGACGATCACCTTGTCCGGGTCCTCGAGGCCGGCGAACTCCTCGGAATGGGCCAGGGGCATGACCCAGCACCCGGCGTTCTTCCCCTCCGTCTCTTCGTGGATCGCTTTCCGGTCGACGAGCTGTTCGAAGGCCCGGTGGAAGAAGTCCAGGGTGAGAATGTCGCTCTCCCTCGTGAGGAGGTCGTAGTCGATCTCCAGCCTGGCCATGGTGGCCAAATGCCGGGCGAGGACCCGGCGGGCCACCAGGCGTCCGAGACGGGCCCGTTCACCGACCCCCTCCTCCAACTCCCGGAGGGTCTGCCGCCGGTGGGTCAGGCGGGAGTCGTCTTCCTCGTACCACCGGCCGACCTCCGAGTACAGGTCCCAGCAGACGGAGTCGAAAGGCTCGGGAATCGCCGCCACCTCGTCGTGGGAGAGACCCCGGAGATCGAGGAATCCCACCACCACGTCCGCGACCTGGACCCCGGTGTCGTCGACGTAGTTCTGCACCTCGACCGGTCGACCCAGGGACCGGAGGCACCGGACCAGCACGTCTCCCAGGACGGCGTTGCGCAGATGGCCGATATGGGCCGCCTTGTTGTGGTTGATGTTGGTGTGCTCGACGACGACCTTCCCCCGGTCCTCTTCGGGATACCATCCGGTCCCGTCGGCCAGGAGTCGGGCAGCGACGGCGGGACGGTCCAGGAAGACGTTCAGGTATCCGGGACCGGCCACCTCGATCTCCCGGACCAGGTCCGGGGTCTCGATCCCGGCGAGGAGCTCCCCGGCGATCTCCCGGGGGGCCCGCCCCACCTCCCGGGC
>JAWVZJ010000407.1:0-2685 GCA_033722255.1 Thermoanaerobaculia bacterium
CACGACTTCAACAACCTCCTCACGGCGATCCAGGGGTATACCGAGCTCCTCCTCGAGCGTTTCGGCCACGACGAGGAAGCCCGGTCCGATCTCCGAGAGATCGCCCGGGCCTCGGATCGGGCTTCGTCCCTCACCGGCCAGCTCCTGGCCTTCAGCCGTCGACAGGTGCTGGAGACCGAGGTCCTCGACCTGAATTCGGTGGTGGAGGAGTTGGAGAACATGCTCCGTCGACTGATCGGCGAACACGTGCGGCTGGTGACCCGCCTCACCCCGGGGATCGATCGGATCGAAGCCGACCGGGGCCAGCTCGAGCAGGTGATCCTGAATCTGGCTCTGAACGCCCGGGATGCCATGCCCCGGGGAGGGCGGTTGTTGATCGAGACGGCGCAAGTCGAGGTGGACGAGGCCCACCGGTCTCGTCGCCCGAGTCTGGCGCCGGGACGCTACGTGATGCTGGCCGTGTCGGACACGGGACGGGGGATGGACCGGGAGACGCGGGAACATCTCTTCGAGCCGTTCTTCACCACCAAGGATCCCGGAGAAGGAACCGGCCTGGGTCTGGCCACGGTCCACGGCATCGTCCATCAGAGTGGAGGCCAGATCTTCGTCTACAGTGAGCCGGGGGAGGGGAGTACCTTCAAGGTCTACCTTCCGGGGACGGATCGGGACCGACCCGTCGCCCCCGAAGAGGAAGCATCCGCCGACGCCGGCCGGGGCTCCGAGACGATCCTGGTCTGCGAGGACGACGACTCGGTGCGCCGGCTCGTGGTGGAGGTGCTTTCCCAACGGGGTTACGAGGTTTTGGCGGCGGCGACGGGCCGGGAGGCGGCGGCGATGGAGGCCGACCACGGGGGCTCGGTCGATCTCCTCCTCTCCGACGTGGTGCTCCCGGATCTCCGGGGTCCCGAGCTCGAGGACCGGCTCCGGGGAAACCGACCGCAGCTCCGCGTCCTCTTCATCTCCGGCTACACGGACGGTGCCGTCCGGATGCGGACCGATTGGGCCGAGGGGCGAGCTTTCCTACAGAAGCCCTTCACTCCCAGTTCCCTGGTGGCCCGAGTCCGGGAGGTCCTCGACGAGGCAGCTTCCCCCTCCGGAAGCTGAGCCGGTCCCTGCGTCAGCTGGGATCGACATCGAGCTCGGAAAAGCGCGGAAAGCCGATGGGCGTGGGCTCGAAACCCCGAAGTCCGTAGGAGTGGACGGCGATGGTCGGGCCGTACATGATGGGTAGGAGCGGGATCTCGTCCGCCACCCGCTGGAGGACCGCGTTCTTGGTGTCGTCTCCCGGTCGCCTCCGATAGGCCCGGAGGGCCTCGTCGGTCTCCGGATCCTTCCAGTGGCCCATGTTCATCCGAATCGCGGGGGATTTGTCCCGCTCGGGCACGCTTCCGGAGGCCAGGTTCGCCTCCAGGAAGTCGGCGGGATCCGGTGTATCGGCGATCCATCCCCCCAGGACCAGGTCGTAGTTCCCGTCGCAGCCTCGGGCGTAGAAATCGTCTCCGTCGTCGCTCGGCCGCACTTCGACCCCGTCGATCCCCAGGTTCGCGGCCAGCTGATCTCCGATCATCTCCCCGGTGCGGCGGGGGTACGGCAGGTAGGGTCGGGGACCCCAAACCGTCAGGAGCCGGAGCCGAGGGGGAAGCTCGATGCCGGAATCGCCCAGGACCGTCCGGGCCCGGTCGGGTCGATGGGCGAGGCCGTCCCGCCAGCTGCCCATCACCGGGGGCAGGAGGCTCGTGGCGGTGAAGGCGAGGGCGTTTTCGTACGAGATCTTGGTCAGCTCCGACCGATCGAGGGCCAGGGCCAGGGCGTGACGGACCGCCCGGGAGGAGAGATACGACCGTTGCACGTTGAAGTAGAGGGACGTGGTGGAGGCTCCGGGCTGGAACCACTTCCGGACCGAGGTGAGCTCCTTGACCTCTTCCCGGGAGAGGGCGTTGGAGAAATCCACCTCCCCCGACTCCAGGGCCTCCAACAGGGCGGTGGGCCACCCACCGGGATCCGAGGGATAGTGCTGGAAGATCACCTCCTCGATGGCCGACGTGCCGTGGAACTCCGGATTTCGGGTCAGCCGGAGTCGCTCGTCGGTGGAATCCGGGGCCCGGACAAAGGCTCCGGTCCCCAGGAGCTCCTCACCGGTCGCGAGGGTCACGGCGGTGTAGGCCTGGGTGAGCACCAGGTTGAAGCGAGGGTTCGGTCGCTCCAGCTCGAAGACGACGTCGTCTCCCTCGACCCGGATCCGAGCCTGCCGCGTGAGCTCCTGCGACCGGCTCAAGGAGTCGGCGAGTCGATCCGCCGTCAGGGGACTCCCGTCGGAGAACCGGATGCCGGGCCGCACGCGGCCCCGGAAGAGGGTCCCCTTGTCGTCGGTGGATCGAAGGGGTCCCTCGAAGAGGACCGGTCGGGGAGAATCGCCTCCCTCGGGATCCCGAAACGGAGTCTCGTAGATCTGGAGGAGAGCGAATACGCTGACCGAGTCCTGGGCTTCCCTGGGATCCAGGGTCTGGATCGGCGTCTGGATCCCCACCCGGACCGTCTTTGTTTTCGAGCTCTTCGTTCCTCTCTTGAACAGTGGCATCGTGTTCCCAGAGTACTCGACTCCGGCGCCCGATGGGAAAGATAACGGCCCGCTTATCGATTCGAGGCGGGGGCTCTGGAGTGGCTCGAGCCTGCTACCATGGGGCC
>JAWVZJ010000408.1:0-2681 GCA_033722255.1 Thermoanaerobaculia bacterium
CGATCGCGTAGGACCGTAGGGGCCGAGAGCGGGGCCGGAACGGGGGTTCACTCAAGCGCTCCTTACAGACCGTCAGAGGGTGATCGGGAGCGGCGCGCAGACGTGCACAGGCGCGGGCCGACGGTCAAAGATCGAATAGCCCGCGCCGTCCCCTCCCGGCCCCGCTCCCGCAACCGGAGGACCGGCCCAGGCTCATCGAATGGTCAGCTGCCCATTTTCATCCTCATGAGTGCAACGAGCAACGCGAGGTGCATGTGGGGCTGCTAGGACTCGGGGGAACCCAGCATCTTCGAGAGGGGCTCCCCCCCCTTGATCCCGAAGTCCAGAGTGGTGATGGGGAACGGAATGTCCAGGCCCGCGTCGTCGAAGGCTCGGTGGATCCGCTGGATGGCCTCGCTCCGGGCGGCCAGGAAGGCGGACTGGCGAAAGTCGTCGATCCAGAACCGGACCACGAAATTGATCGAGCTCCCACCGAACTCGGTGTAGAAGAGCTCGGGGTCTCGATCCCGGTTCCGGAGGGAGACCGAGGCCACGGCCTCCTGGGCGACCTCCTCGGCCTGTTCCAGGTCGTCTCCGTAGGAGACGCCGCACTCGAGGTCGACACGGCGCTCACCGCCCCGGGTGTAGTTCGTGATCGGATCGCCGAAGACGTCGGAGTTTGGGATCAGGACGACCTGCCCCGTGGGCAGGCGAAGGATCGTGTTCCGCAAATTGACCTCCTCCACCCGACCGAAGAAGTCGCCGGTCTCCACCGTGTCTCCGACGGAGAACGGCCGCCGAAGGGCCATGAGGATCCCGGCCATGAAGTTCTCGGCAATGTCCTGGAAAGCGAACCCCAGGGCCAGGGCCACGACGCCGGCGCCTCCGAGGAGAGCGGCCACGGTCTTGTCCAACTTCAGGACACCCAGGGCGATGAACAGGCCCACACCGAGCATCGCGATCCCGGCCACGTTCTTGACCAGCGTGTGGAGGGCCCGGTTGTCCGTGATCCGGGCCATGGCCCGAGCGGCCATCCTCCGAACCATCTTCGAGAGGAGCCAGAAGAGGAAAAGGACCAGGAGGGCGACCACCAAGTTCGGCAGGAGAGCGAAGAAACCCTCGGTCCATCCCTGGAGCTTGTCGTAGAGGTTCCCGATCGCCTCTTGGACGTCGATGTTCATGATTCGTCTCCCTTCCTCTCTCTCAGGATTTCGATCTCGTCCTCCCGATTGGGAACCATACACAGAAACTCGAAGGGCGCCGCCACCACCCGGTAGGAGTGGGGGGTTCCGGCGGGAATGAAGAGCACGTCACCGGCTGAGACCGAGTGGAGCTCCTCGCCGACCCGGATCTCGGCCCGACCCCGGAGGACGTACTGCTCATGCTCGACCCGGTTCGTGTGGAGGGGCATTCCGCCTTCGTCCTCCATGACGAATCGACGCATGGTGAAGTTCGGGACCCCGTCGGAGGCTCCGATCAGCACCTGCATGGAGGTTCCGGTTCCGGCCTCGACCCTCCGGAAGGGGATCTCGGCCCCCCGGCGGACAACAGCCTCTTCGCTCACATTCCCCTCCTCGCTCCGTTCGCTTTCGGACTCGACCATAGCCTGACCTTGCATGCTCCATGCCTCGGCCTCCCCTCACTCTATCCGCTGATAAGATTGTAGCGAGCGTGCACGATCGGATCGACTCCAGAGGACCCTCCCGCGAGAGACCGGACCGGGAGGCCCTCAGGGCTCTCCTCTCCGACGCCCTCGAGCGCTCCCCCGCCGACGAGACCTCGATCTCGTGGCTCGAGGTCACGCGCCGGCAGGTCGGCCACCGATGGCCAGACAACGGAGCCGGCGGCGAGCCACGGTACAAGCGGGACGTCCAGGTCCGGGTCCTGGAGGCCGGTCGTCTCGGCACCTTCCGGACCGAAGCCTCCTCTTGGGGCGGACTGGAACGGGCCATCCGCCAGGCCATGGCCCACGCCCGGACTCGCGAGAAGATCCCGGGATTCCCCCACCTGCCCCGGGACCGGAGTCCCCTCCCCGAGCTCCCGGAGATCCGGGACGAGACGATTCAGGGGATGAGCGCGGATCGGGCCCGGCGAGAGCTGGAAACCCGTCTGGACACTCGGGAGAGGGGTCACCTCACCTGGGGCGACGTCCGCCTGGCCGTCGCCTCCAGTCACGGCCTCTCCCGGTTCGCGGTGGCGACGGAGATCCGGCTGGAGGTGGCCAGCGGACCTCCCGGGACCGCCGGATACGCGGCCCGGGCGACCCGGACTCTGGACCGCCTGCCCTGGGAGACCGTGATCGACCGGGCCCGGGCCCGGCAGGGGACCGAAGAGGTGGGATCCCCGCCCACTGGGGAGAGCTTTCCGGTGGTGCTGGCACCGGAGGCCACGGCCCAGCTCCTGGACGTCGTCAACCGGAGAAGCCTCACCGCCTGGGACTACGAGCTCGGAGACACCTTTCTCCGGGAATTTCTCGGTGTGCAGGTCTTCGATCGCTCCCTGGAGCTCGTGGACGACGCCACCGATCCCGACGGACTCCCCTTCCCCTTCGACCTGGAGGGGACCGCCAAGAGACCGGTCGCGGTGATCGAGCACGGAGTACCCCGGACCCCGGCCCTGGACCAGTACCACGCCGCCCGGTGGGGGCTGCCGGCGACACCTCACGCCTGCGCCGACGACGACGCCCGGTTCGAGCATCTCGC
>JAWVZJ010000409.1:0-2678 GCA_033722255.1 Thermoanaerobaculia bacterium
GAGGCTCCGGATCTCGAGGGGGCCGGGCCGAACTTCGGCCCGACATTCCCGGAGTCGGCCGCGGCCGAGGGACGACCGAATCGGGGGGAAATCCCCGGTTTCGTTCTCGTCATCGTTGCTCTCCGGGCATGACGCACACTCCGGGTCGGCTGATCTCGAACCATCTTCGGCCCGGGGAGAGCACGAGGACTACGCGTTCCCCAGCTTCCCCTGGTCCGGAACGGAGCAGGGGACGTTCGGGCCAGTCGATCTCCGCGCCCTCCATCGCTTACTCGGCGGCGAAGAAGTCGGCCATCAGGTCGATCCCGTACCAGAGGTTGGCCAGCCGCAGGTTCTCGTCCGGGGCGTGCTGGTTGTCGTCGTGGTTGGCGATGGGGACGACGACCAGGGGCTGACCGAGGATCCGGTCGAAGAGATAAAGGGGCAGAGATCCCCCGAGGGTGGGGAGGAGGACCAGGGGGTCCTCGACGGCACTTCGGGTGACCTTCACGACCCAGCCGGAGAACGGGGTGTCCATCGGCGTCCGGGCCGCCGGATACCCCTCCCGGCGGTCGACCCGGACCAGCTTCGGGTGCTCCAGACGCTGGGCGAGGGTGGGTTCGTCCCGGAGGATCCTGTAGCCCTGCCTCCGGAGGTGGTCCTCGACCCGGTCCAGCATCCGGGCGGGGTCGTTACCCTTCACCAGTCGGATATCGAGGCTCGCGGTGGCGGTGGGAGGGATCACGTTGCGGGCGGCGTCTCCGACCTTCCCGCTCTCCATGCCCCGGATGTTCAACGAGGGCAGGAGGAGACGCTCCGCCAGGGAGCCGCCGTCTCCTTCGGTGCGGGACAATCCCAGCTCCCGCCGGAGATCGCTGTCGACCTCGGGCAGCGCGTCCAGGGCCCGCCGCTCCGCGGGCCCCGGCGCCCGGGTGGATTCGTAGAAGCCGCCGACCTTCACTCGGCCCTCCGGATCCTTCAGCTCGGCCAGGAGATGGGCCAGCTCCAGGGCCGGGTTCGGAGCCCAGTTTCCGTAGTGGCCGCTGTGGAGGTAGCGGGTAGCGCCGTATACGGTGAGATCCAGACCCGTGTAGCCCCTGACCCCGAAGACGAGCTGGGGCCGACGGCTCTGGTGAACGGGACCGTCGCAGATCAGCCAGCCGTCGATTCCGGAGAGCTGTTCCGTGTGGGTGCGCATGAGCTCCTCGAGGTGCGGGGACCCGATCTCCTCCTCGCCGTCGAAGAGGAAGCGGAGATCTGCGGTCCGGGGGATCCCCGCCGACTCGAGGGCGTCGAGGGCGGCCAGAATGGCCATGATCGGAGCCTTGTCGTCCCCGGAGGACCGTGCGTAGATGCGCCACTCCGAGTCGATCTCCTCGTCCGCGGTGGGGAAGGGGCGCGGCTCGCCCCCGGACTCCAGGGCGGCGGTGTACAGGGTGGGCTTCCAGGGTCCCGGGGTCGACCATCGTTCCGGCACGACCGGTTGTCCGTCGTAATGGGCGTAGATCCCGAGGGTCCGGCGAGATTCCGATTCCGGTGCGTCGAGCTCTCCGTAGATCAGCGGTGAGCTCCCGGCGACCTCCCAGACGGCCACCTTCACCCCCCGGTCCTCGAGCTCGCTCCGGATGAACTCCACGTTCCGCCGGATCCCCTCTCGGTCCGAGGCCACGTTCGGAAGACGGAGGAGCTCGGCGTAGGTGGTGAGGATTCGATGGCCGTTCCCGTCGCGGTGCTGGCGGGCCGCCTCCCGGGCTCCGGTGTCCGCAGCGACGCCGGCGGCCAGGAGCAGGCCGAAGAGGAGCGTGGAGACCTTCTGAAGGAGGTGTCGTCGGCTCGGAAGGAGCGTGTCCATGATGTCGGTACCGTACCCGATCTGGCGAAAAGGGGAACCTTCGATCGAGGGATCGGGCTTCGGATTGGATCGCGCGGCGAAGGTCGGAAGCCGTCAGACCGACGCCAGGGTCTCCGAGGACTCCATAGATCCGGTGTCAGCCGCCGGCCGGCACCCCCTCCCTCTCCGGTTGCCGGATCTCGACCTGGAGCTCCCCGTCGTCCACTTCCACGGTCACCGAGGAGCCCTCCACCGCCTCGCCGGCGATCAGAGCCCGACCGATCCGGGTCTCCAGATGCCGCTGGAGATAGCGTTTCAGGGGCCGGGCACCGTACACCGGGTCGAATCCCTGTCGGGCCACGAAGCTGCGGGCCTCGTCGGTGAGCGAGAGGGTGAGTCCCCGCTCGGCCAGACGCTCCCGGAGATCCTGGGTTTGAAGGTCGACGATCTGTTCGATCTCGTCGAGTCGGAGGGGCTTGAAGAGGACGATCTCGTCGACGCGGTTCAGGAACTCCGGCCGGAACTGCCCTCGCAGCTCCTGGAGCACCGTCTCCTGGGTGGTTTCCTCGATCTCCCCCTCCGCCGTCACGCCCTCCAGAAGGTGATGGGATCCGACGTTGGAGGTCATGATGATCACCGTGTTCTTGAAGTCCACGGTGTGCCCCTGGCTGTCGGTGATCCTTCCGTCGTCGAGGATCTGGAGCAGGACATTAAAGGCGTCCCGATGGGCCTTCTCGATCTCGTCGAAGAGGATCACCGAGTAGGGCTTGCGGCGCACCGCCTCGGTGAGCTGGCCCCCCTCCTCGTAGCCGACGTAGCCGGGCGGGGCGCCGATCAGCCGGGAGACGGCGTGGCGCTCCATGTACTC
>JAWVZJ010000410.1:0-2674 GCA_033722255.1 Thermoanaerobaculia bacterium
AGGTCGCCAGCGTCGAAGTACCCGATCCACTCGCCGTCGGGGGAGAAGAACGGTCGGGTCGCTCCCTCGGTTCCCTGCAACGCTCGAAACTCCCTGGAATCGAGATCCCGGACGAAGAGGCTCCGGGCCCCCTCTCGGTAGAGAGCGAGCACGATCCGCGAGCCGTCCCGGGAGATGGCGCCTTGGAGCCCGACACCGGCGCTCAGACCCTCCGGAATCGAGATTTCGCCGAAGGTGACCGGACGGTTGGTCGGGGCGTCCTCCGGGGTCGCCGGGAGCCACCACAGGAGGAGAACTGCGATCAGGGCGACGCCGAAGAGGGACCAGCCGAGCCATTCCCGGACGGGAGAATGTTTCAAGACCGGGGCAGGGGACACATTCCGGGAGTCGGCGTCGGAGATCCAGCGCAGCTCCCACGCGATGTCCTTCGCGCTCTGCCACCGATCCTCTGGATCCTTGGCTAGGCAACGGGAGACCACGTGGTCCAGGGCCGCCGGCGAGACCGGCTGGACCTGCGACGGAGGTTCCGGGTGGTCCCTCAACACCGCGGACATGACGCTGGCGGCACTCTCCCCTCCGAAGGCCCGCCGACCGGTGGCCATCTCGTAGAGGACCGCGCCCAGGGCGAAGACGTCGGAGCGAGCGTCGGCCTGACCCCCCTCGACCTGCTCGGGGCTCATGTAGGGGAAGGTTCCCAGGAGCGCTCCCTCCTCGGTGAGCGTCCGACCCGCTTCCATCTCGATCGTCGGCAGGTCCGCCATTCCACCGGCACCAGCGCTCGCCACCCGAGCCAGCCCGAAGTCCAGGAGCTTGACACCCGAGTCGGTGAGCATGACGTTGGCGGGTTTGAGATCCCGGTGGATCACGCCCTGGCGGTGGGCCGCGTCCAGGGCTTCGGCGATCTGGGCGCCGTATCGGAGTGTCTCCTCCAGGGGCAGGGCACCGCTCTCGAGGCGTTCGGCCAGGGTCTCTCCCTCGAGGTGCTCCATGACCAGGAAGTGGAGTCCCTGCTCTTCGCCGACGTCGTGGAGGGTACAGACGTGGGGGTGAGAGAGCTGGGAGACCGTCCGGGCCTCCCGCTCGAAGCGGGCGCGGCGCTCGGGATTCTCCGCCAGGCCCTCCGGGAGGACCTTGATGGCCACGGTGCGGTTCAGCCGGGTGTCCTTCGCCTCGTAGACCTCTCCCATCCCCCCGGCGCCGATAGGGGAGAGGATCTCGTACGGGCCTAGACGGCGGCCTTTCTCGAGGGTCACGGACACATTCTAGGTTGTTTGCTTCGATCGGGTTGGCCATGCCTTCGACCAGGGGGAGCCGCTCGTGCTATCGTCTTCCGAGTCAAATTTCTTCAATCCCGGAAGGTGTCCCATGCAGACGACGGTGACCGGGGTTTTGTCCCGCGCGGTTGGACGAACACTCCTCTTCACGACCCTCGGTCTCGGTGTGCTCGCCGGGTGTGGCGAGCCCTCAGAGGACGAGGCCGTCGCCATCTCCCTCGTCGATCGATTCGACGAAGCCACGGTGACCGGAGCTCCGGAGGCCGTCGAGCCGCCGGCTCCGATCGAATGGGACTTCGGTGAAGCGGCCGGCGACGAGGCCTCCGAGAATGACGACGGCATCCTGGGTTGGCGGGCTCTTCACGGGATCGACGGTCTCAGGGTCCGGGACGGTCGCCTCGTCGGAGAGACCGGGGAGACTCCGCTCCTGGTGGTGAAAGGCCTGGAAGATCCCGACCCCAGCGACTTCTTCCACTCCCTGGAGATCGAGATGCGAGTGTCCGAGGGCACTCGTCTGGGAGTGGAGTTCGAGGGGGCGACGGAGCTAGACGAGGAGGAAGAGGAGGAGATCGTGGAGGCTGCCCGGGACCGGGAATTCCTCGGGTTCAATCGGGATCTCTCGCCCGGGGACGATCTCCAGACTTACCGCATCACCAGCGCCGACGCCAGCTTCAACACCTCGGTGCCGCTCCGGAGGCTGCGCCACATCGTCATCCGTCCGACAGAGGCCGAAGATGCCACCTTCGAGATCGCCTCCATGCGGGTCGTCTCCCTCAAGGAACATCTTGCGACCGTACCCTCGGGAGTCGGCTGGCACGGTCTCGGGGACGTCTTCCGGGAGACGATCGTGGCCCGGGCTCCGGAGCGGATCGCCTTCGACCTCTCCCTGCCCTCGCGTCCCTTCCTCGACCTGTCCATCGGGACCTTCGACCACGGCCCAGTGACCTTCGCGGTAGAGGTCGACGGTGAGGAGGGACACGAACCTCTGTTGCGCCGTACCGTCTCCCGCGCCCAGGAATGGCAGACCGTCCCCGTCGACCTGAAGGAGTACGCCGACCGTGAGGTGACCCTGACCTTGGCCTTGCACTCCGAGCATCCGGGGACCATCGGTTTCTGGGGGGCACCCGTGCTCCGCAACCGGGGGGGCGAGCTTCCGACGGAGAAGACGAGCTCCGCGGCCCGAAACGCCGTCGTCGGGGCCGAGCAGGAGCCTCCGCAGGGTGTGATCCTGATCGTCGCCGACACTCTCCGTCGGGATCAGTTCCAGCCCTTCGGCTACGAGCGGCCGAACGCACCCAACCTGACCCGTCTTGCCAGGGAGGGGGCTCTGTTCCGGGACGCGATCGCCCAGGGTTCCTGGACCAAGGTATCCGTCTCTTCGCTCATCACCTCGCTCTACC
>JAWVZJ010000411.1:0-2665 GCA_033722255.1 Thermoanaerobaculia bacterium
AGTGGGCCGCAGGGGAGGTGCAGGCCCTGGATTTCATTCGCAGGTCTCCCGGCGGGTTCGAACGGGAGGTTCGGGAGCGGGGGGCGGGACTCTCCGTCGGTCAGAAGCAGCTCGTGGCCTTCGCCCGGGCCCTGGCCTTCGATCCCCGGATCCTGATCCTGGACGAGGCCACCTCTTCGGTGGACACGGAGACGGAGCAGAAGATTCAGTCCGCCCTGGACCGGCTCCTGGCCGACCGGACGAGCCTGGTCATCGCCCACCGCCTCTCCACCGTCCAGAAGGCGGACCGTATCCTGGTCCTGCACAAGGGGCGGCTCCGGGAATCCGGCACCCACCAGGAGCTCCTGGCCGAGCGCGGGATCTACTACCGCCTGTATCGTCTCCAGTACCAGGAGCACGTGGCCGTCTGAGGCGATCCGGAGGTGTACCGAGCGATGCCCGGCGCGACCGCGACCACTCTGAAGACGGGTGCCAGGGCGAGGGTGCTCGGTGGCCGAATCCTCGATCGAGGAGGCCCGTAGAGTCCGAGCTCGAGCCGTCGAAGGATCGACGCCCCCTCGCATCCTCCTGAATGCCCGGATCCACGCTACGGAGATGGAAGGCAGGAGGGCGGGTATGCTCCTTCCGAGAGCCGTGGATTCCGTCACCGAACCCGAGGAGCCTTCGATGCGTAGTACCCCCGTCATTCTCGCCCTGTCGTCCCTGTCGATCCTCTTCGTGGCCTGCGGGCCCCGGGAGGCCCGGCAGGAGGGACCGACCCGGGTGGAAAACACCGAGCTGGGGCTGGTCCTGGCCGATCTTCCCGCCCGGTGCTCGGTGGCCCGGAACGAGGGCACGGCGCTGGAGCTGACCTGTCTCCGGGAGGGAGTGTCGGGGACCGTCCTCTTCGAGGTGGGCGAGG
The DNA here is from genome assembly GCA_033722255.1 of Thermoanaerobaculia bacterium. GTDB lineage: Bacteria > Acidobacteriota > Thermoanaerobaculia > Multivoradales > JAIOJS01 > JAWVZJ01. Next base: position 902 of record JAWVZJ010000411.1, read on the forward strand.
AAGAGAGGGGAATCAATCTGGTGGAGGCGGCGAATGCCCAGAGGGAGTGGTTCGAGGCCAGGACCGGCGGGGCGTTTTTCGGGAATCGGGAGCTCGTCACCCCCGGTGGCCCCGCCTATACCGCCCGGGGACGGTACACGGACGAGGGAGAGGCGATCGAGGAGACCCGGGTCCTGACGCTCCATCCGACCCAGAGCCGGATGCTGATCGTCCGCTTCCGGTATCCCGAGGCCGGAGACCAGGTGACGAAAGATCGATTCGAACAGTTGCTCTCGGTGGTCCAGGAGATCAAAGGTCTCGGGGGCGGTCCCGAGGGCGAGGACGTGGAGATTCCCGAGCAGTAGGCGGCCGAGCCGACGCGATCCGGCGACCGGCAGAGCACCCGCGATGAGCACCCTGACGATCGAGATCCCCGATTGGATCGAAGAGGCCGAGGAGAGGATCGGCGACCGGTCCCTCGGGGGGCGGGAGCGGATGCGGTGGACGATCGAGCTCTCTCGGAAAAGCGTGGAGAGCGATTCCGGAGGGCCGTTCGCTGCCGCCGTCTTCGATCTGGCAGGCCGAAATCTCGTGGCGGCAGGGATCAACCTGGTGGAGCCGTCCGGTCTCTCCGTGGCCCACGCCGAGATCGTGGCCCTGATGCGCGCTCAGAGGAGAGAGGGAACCTTCGATCTCTCCCGAGGGGGTGACTACGAGCTCGTGGCCAGCACCGAGCCCTGTGCCATGTGTCTGGGAGCGATCCCCTGGTCGGGAGTCCGGTCCCTCCGCTGCGGAGCCCTGGGGAAGGATGCGGAGGCGATCGGATTCGACGAGGGGGCGAAGCCGGAATCCTGGGAGCGGGCCCTGGAAGAGCGGGGAATCGAGGTCCGGAGAGGGATTCTGCGGAAGGAGGCGCGGTCGGTCCTGGAGTCCTATCTCCGGAGGGGAGGACGGATCTACAGCCCGTTCCCCCGGGAGGAGCCGGGGAGCCCGGGGGAGGGATGACCCGCTTTCCGGCCTCGGTGATTGCCACGGAGGCCTTCGAGACCCTCCTCTCGGCCGCCACCGGCGAGCTCGAAGGTCGTCGGGCCCGGCGGTCGCCGCGTCGACCTCCTCTCCGGTGGTTTGTCCCCGCGGTGATCCGTGGTATGGTCCGGGCGACGAGATGAGGTGCACGGCTACGGAGCCGGGTGCACACTGACAGATTCCACCTGCCCCTGTTAGGACTTCCCCGAGGCCCAGACCCAAGCGCCGGCAATCTCGAGCGAAGGCTCCGAAGTCCGGAGCCACGACAGACACGATGGCCGCGGAGATCCCGCGGTCGAGCTTGGAGATCGTTTGCAGACATGAAAAGGATTTACGTTGGAAATCTTCCCTTCAGTGCCACCGATGAAGAAGTCCGGGCCCTCTTCGAGCCCCACGGCGAGGTTCACGAGGTCGACCTGATCCACGATCGGCAGACCGGTCGGCCCCGGGGCTTCGGCTTCGTGGAGATGGAGTCCGAGGACGCAGAAGAGGCGATCGAGGCCCTGGACGGGACCCAGATGGGAGGACGACCCCTCAAGGTGAACGAGGCCCGTCCCCGCAGCGGAGGCAACCGCTCCCGGGGCAAGCGCTGGTAGGAACCTCTCCACTCGATCCAGGGGCCCGAGGCCGCCATGGCCCGGGCCACGAGGCCCCTCTCCGGGGGCCTTTTTCTTTGTGCGGCCGGGAGCTCCAGCCTATGGCGAACGGTCGGTCCCGGATACCAGCATCTCTGGAGAGGGTTGCTCACTCTGTGGATTC
>JAWVZJ010000412.1:0-2641 GCA_033722255.1 Thermoanaerobaculia bacterium
CGAGACGCTCGGTGGATCTCTTCCAGGGCCGATTGATCCCAGCTCTCCGGAGGCAGGTCGAGGAGCCGCTCGATACGCTCCTCCAGGAGCTCCGCCGTCCTCCGGAACACCTCGAGCCGCTCCTCCTCCGAGCCTTCGAAGGCCGCCGGGTCCTCGAGCCCCCAGTGGACCTGGATCCCCCCTCCCAGCCAGGCCGGACAGGCCTCCCGGGCCGAGTCGCAGACCGTGATCACGAGATCGAAGGCGATTCCCCGGACCTCGTCCACGGGCTCGCTCCGAGCTGTCGAGGTGTCGATTCCGTAGTCCACCTCCAGGACTCGCCGGGCCAGCGGGTGGACCTCCCCGGCGAAATCTGACCCGGCGCTGTGGACCTCGAACCGGCCCCGTGCCCGGTCCCGGAGGAGATACTCCCCCAGGATGCTCCGGGCGGAATTGCCCGTACAGAGGAAGAGGACCTTCCGGCGACGATTCGGGCTCTCGAGGGGCCTGTCCACGGAGAAAGCGTACCGTGCCTCGCTCAGGACGATGTGACGTTCCGGTGACGAGGCCGGGCAAGGAGGGCGACACCCGGGGCAAGGCATGGCTGGGGCTCGTCCGGGAGGAATTTCTGGCTTCCGTGATAGCGTTTCCGAGGATGTGCCCCGGGCACACCGCCGGTGGTGGTACGTACCGGTAGATCGGGACCAGATCCCAGAGTATCAACGACCGAGAAGAGGAGAACACCATCAAGAAGGAAGAACCGATCGAGCTCGACGGCGAGGTGGTCGCCGTGCTCGGAAACTCGAACTTTCGCGTCCAGATCAACGAGAATCACGACGTCCTGGCCAAGATCGCCGGGCGCATGCGCCGACACCGCATCCGGATCTTCGAAGGAGACCGGGTCAAGGTGGAGGTCTCGCCCTACGACCTGAACCGGGGCCGAATCGTCTGGCGCTACTCCTGACTCCCGTCGCGATCCCGGCGACGGACCCCTCGACGGCCCGAACCGCGGCTGAGGGTCGACCTCCTACGCGCGCCCTTCAATAGCTCCCAGCCTCGGACGAACGGGAGATTCTCCGGGTTCCCCGACCCCGAAGAGCTAACGAGCCAAGGAAAACTACCGAGCCAAAGGAAACTACCGACCCAGGGGGAATCTCTCCAGCGCCTCGTATCTCGCTCCCTCGGGGCTCAGGTGGCTCTGGAACAGAACCCCCTCCTCCACCTGGAACGACTCTCCCCAGGGGCCCTTCGACTCCTCGCCGAACCGCTCCACCGTTCGCCGGCGCCAGGGCCGTCGAGCCCGGGCCAGGGTGACGTGGGCGTGAAACGGATGCCGGGGCGGATCCAGATCCAGGACCTCCCGGGAGGCGGCGAAGGCCTCTTCCTGGAGCTCGGCCAGCCTCTCCGGAGCCTCCACTCCGATCCAGACGACCCGGGCCGGACGACGGGGCGGGAAAGTCCCTCCTCCCCGGAGCCGAAGCTCGAAGCGCTCGTGGGCGGTAAAGACCGGCTCCAGGGCCTCGGACAGCTCCTGGACTTGCGGCTCCTCGATCTCGCCGTAGAAGGCCAGGGTCAGGTGCATGCTCTCCGGACGTACCCACTTGGACTTCGGGAAGTCCGCCCGCATCCGCTCCTGACGCTCCCGAACTGCGGCCCGGACCTCCTCCGGGAGGTCGATGGCGAGAAAGGCCCTCATCGGTCCGAGAGTAGCAACTTCCCGTCTTGAAGACCGCCCGGCAGGCCTCGGGCCCAGGATGAGGAATCAGTGCTCTCTCCGACGACAGGCGATCGGGTTGCCCGCAACCGAGGGACGCCAGCCCCGATTCGGTCCGAGACGGAGGTCCCTCGCCACCCGGCTCGAGCTCGAACCGGCAAGGCCGGTGCAGAAGGGGCCCCCGAACCGGAAACTAACCCTGCCAGACCATGCCGAGATCTGAGAGATCTGTTCGACTCCGCCGCACCAGCAGACAGCTCATGGCCACAACCCGGCCCCTCATGCCGAGGCCCTCATCCCGAGGGAGGGGATGCAGAATCCTACTCCCGGGGATCCCTCGGGTTTCCCACCGGTAATTCGAGGAGGGCTCGCCGAAGCATCTCCAGGGCCATCCGGGTGGTGTAGCGACGGACCCGCTCCCGGTCTCCGGGGAACTGGACCCGGACCTGGGTCTCCCCTCCATCCGGCCCCGCCAACCCCAGGTGGACCAGGCCCACCGGCTTCTCCTCCGAGCCGCCCCCGGGGCCGGCGATCCCGGTGATGCCGATCCCGTAGTCGGCTCCCAGGGCTTCTCGCGCTCCCCGGGCCAGGGCCCGGGACACCGGCTCGCTCACGGCCCCCTGCTCCTCCAGGAGCTCCCGGTCCACCCCCGCCAGCTCCCGCTTCGCGCGGTTGGAGTAGACCACGAGCGCCCCGAGGAAGTAGTCGCTGCTGCCGGGCACGTCGGTGATCCGGGCGGCCACCATTCCCCCGGTGCACGACTCGGCGGTGGCCAGGGTGCGGCCCTGCTCCCGCAGGAGCTCCCCCACGACCTGCGCCAGGGACCGCCCGGCGTCGTCCGTGAAGACAGCGGGACCGATCAGCGCCCGAGCCCTCTCGGCCATCCGGTCGAGCTCCTCCTTCCGCTCCGGTTCGGCCCCCCGGGCCGAGAGCTCCACCCGGATCTCC
>JAWVZJ010000413.1:0-2638 GCA_033722255.1 Thermoanaerobaculia bacterium
CCGTTCGCCGCCGAGGTCCGGTCCTCCGAGGACCCCCGGGCTCCGCTCAGGAGCACCACCGAGTACCGATCTTCGAAGAGGTTCCTCAGGGCCAGGAAATGCTGCTCGGCCAGGATCTCCGTCGGGGCCAGGAGCACTCCCTGATGGCCGCTCTCCAGGGCCAGCATCAGGAGCAGGGCCGCCACGATCGTCTTTCCGCTTCCGACGTCGCCCTGGAGCAGGCGCCGCATGGGCCTCTCCCGGCCGAGGTCCTCCACCAGCTCCCGGAGGACTCTCTTCTGGGCTCCAGTCAGGCGGAAGGGGAGGATCTGCCGGGCCAGCTCCCGGGTGTGGTCGTCGATCCGATAGGTTCGTCCCTTCCGCCGTCGATCCCGCTCGCTGCGCTCCCGGGCCAGAGTGAGCTGCTGGCCCAGGAGCTCGCCGTAGACCAGTCGGCGATGGGCCGGGGTCCGATGCCGGTTCCAGAGGGAGAGATCGACTTCCTCCGCCGGGGGGTCGTGGAGGAGAGCCAGGGCCTCGGGAAGGGGCATCAGACCCCTGGTAACCAGGATTTTCCGTGGAATCGTCTCCGGAAACCAGCGGGTCAAGTCCAGGCCGGTCACCGCGGCGCGGATCCATCGGCCGAACCGCTTGGATCCCACGCCGGTGACTCCCGGATAGACGGGATGAATGGAGCCGACTTCTTCTCCCGGAGTGTCCGGCGCTTCCTCCCAGTCCGGGTGGGTGAGAACCAGGCGCCGGTTCCGGCGCCGGACCTCGCCGTGGAGGAGGAGCTCATTCCCTTCCAGCCGCTCCTTCAGGTAGGACTGATTGAACCAGACCACCGGAAGCTCGCCGGTGGTCCCTTCGACCGTACCTTCGACAAGGGACCGGCGGCCCCGGAGCCTGCGAACCCTGAGGTCCCGGACTCGACCCCGGGTGGAGACCCGGCCCTCCTCCACGACCTCTCCCGGGTCCACCGGGTGCCGGCGATCCTCGTACCGTCGAGGAAGATGGAAGAGAAGGTCGGCGAGGGTCTGGAGACCGCTCGCTACGAGCTTCTCCTCCGTCCTGGGGCCGATGCCCCGGAGAACCGTCACGGGGTCGTCCGGTCTCAGCTCTCGGGTCATGAGCCCCCCGCCTGAACTCGCCATTCCCGACCTGCCCCCGGGGTCGCCCCCGAGGTCGGCACGGAGGCCGCGGTGGCGCGATCCTGCCCTGGGGTCACCGATCGTCGCCCGGCGCGGTCTCCCCCCCGTTTCGATTCTCCGGTTGGCTCCGAGCTCACTCCACCCGAAAATCGAGCTTGACCAGGCCGAACTGGACCTCGTCTCCGGGCTCGATTTCCACCGGGACACCGGTCTCGATCCGCTCCCCGTTCACGAAGGTGCCGTTCATGGTCCCGATCTCTTCGCACACGAAGTATTTTTCCTTGCGTCGATAGATCTTCGCGTGCCGACGACTCGTGGAGCGCTGACCATCGGCGGGCGTCAGGTCGATGTCCGGATGAATCCCCGTGACCGGGTCCCGGCGTCCCACGAGGGTCTCGGAGCTCTCGGCGAGGTGGAACTCCATTCCCGAGTCCTGGTGCACCAGGACCTCCGGCGCCGGGACCTTCTCCTCCTCGTCCGGGGCCGGGAGCTCGGGCATGGCGGTCCTCTCGGAGGCCGCTCCCAGGGCCTCGCGGAGCAACTGATCGGTCTGACGGAGACGGCGGGAGAGCTTCCGCATGATCCGCACGGCGATCTCCGGCTTGCTCCGCAACATCTGATCGAAGGTGGCGCCGTCGATCTTGATCACCTTGACGTCGGAGACGGCCCGGGCGGAGGCGGTCCTGGGCAGGTCCTCGAGAAGGGCCATCTCGCCGAAGAAATCCCCCTTCTCCAGGACGGCCAGGACCTTCTCCTCCCCTTCGAGATCCTGGAGGATCTCCACCTGCCCCTCGTGGAGGATGTACATCTCGGTGCCCAGGTCGTCCTCCTCGAACAGAAACTCTCCCTCGGCGTACTCTTCCATGTACTGGGCGAAGGAGGATCGAGCTCCCTTCTTCGACGCGGTGGACTTGAAGACCGGCTTGCTCATGGGGTGGTTTCCTCGAATCGGATCGCTCCCCCTTCGCTGTCGAGGGTCGCTTCCAACCCCAGGGGGAGCGTGAGGTTCGGGGCCTCGTGGCCAACCGAGAGGCCGCTGGCGATCGGGAACTCCCCCTCGAGGGGTTCCAGCTGCCAGGGCGAAGGACGGCCCTGGTCCCACTCGGGACCCAGCTGTCCGATGACCACTCCTCGAATGGCGGCCAGACTACCGGAGAGGCGGAGGTGGGTCAACATCCGATCGACCCTGTAGGGAGGCTCTTCCACGTCCTCCAGCAGGAGGATCGCGTCCTCGGTGTTCGGGGCGAAGGCCGTTCCCTGGAGAGCCGAGAGCAGGCTGGCACAACCGCCGATCAGACGACCCCGGGCTCGCCCCGGCCGGAGAGAATGGGGAATCTCGAAGGACGGTCGACCGTGGTCGCTCAGGATCTCGAGGAAGCTGCGCTCCTCCTCTTCGGTGAGGCCCCGGGCGAGATCGGTGGCCACCATCGGTCCGTGAAAGGCGACCAGGTCGAGCCTGTCCACGACCTGACAGAGGAAGGGGGTGAGATCGGAGTACCCGACGTAGG
>JAWVZJ010000414.1:0-2631 GCA_033722255.1 Thermoanaerobaculia bacterium
GGTCAACCCCGGGGTCCGAAGGAACCTCGACTACGAGGCAGAGGACGAGCTCGAGGAGTACGCCCTTCACTACGTCCGCCGTCTGGCTGAGGCCGAAAAATTCGACCTCATGATCTGGCCCTATCACGTGATCCTGGGCGGTCCCAGCCACGCCCTGGTCTCCGGCGTCCACGAGGCAATGTTCTTCCACACCATCGCCCGAGCGAGTCAAAGCGCCTACGAGATCAAGGGGAACCGTCCCCTGACCGAGCACTACTCCGCCCTGCGGCCCGAGGTCACCCACGACCACCGCGGAGAGCGGATCGCCCGGGAGAACGAGGGGTTCGTCGAAGCCCTCCTGAACTACGACCGGGTGGTGATCGCCGGCCAAGCCAAGAGCCACTGCCTCGCATGGACGATCGAAGATCTCCTCGGCGACATCCGGGACCGGGATCCGGATCTTCCCCGGAAGGTCTATCTCCTGGAAGACTGCACCTCGCCGGTGGTGATTCCCGACGTGGTGGACTTCACGGCGGATGCCGACGCCGCCTTCGAGCGCTTCGCCGACGCCGGCATGCACGTGGTGCGCTCCACGGATCCGATCGGGGACTGGCCCGAGCCCTGAGGGCGTCTCAGGGAACCGCCCGGCCCCGACCCTCGTCCTTGGCCTGATAGAGACGCTTGTCGGCCAGGGCCAGAAGAGCCGTCTCGCTGGGCTCCTCGAGCTCGGAGAGGGACGCGGCACCGAGGGAGGCGGAAATGGTGAGACGCTGCCCCTCGTCGATCCTCATGGGCCGATCGGAGATCTCCCGTAGCAGACGATGGGCAGCCTCTGCCGCCTCGTCGAGCTCGGTCTCGGGAAGCACGAGGAGAAACTCCTCCCCTCCGTACCGTCCCGCGATATCTGCCGACCGGGCCAGCTGGCGAAAAATCTCCGCCGTCTGGATCAGCACCTTGTCTCCGGCCTGGTGCCCGTAGGTGTCGTTGATTCGCTTGAAGTGGTCCAGATCGCAGAGGACCACGCTCAGCGCATGCTCGTAACGGACGGCCCGGGAGAGCTCCTCCTGGAGGCGCTGGGTCACGGTCCTCCGGTTCAGGAGCTTCGTCAAGCCGTCGATCATCGAGAGCTCCCGAAGACGCTGGGCCAGCCGGGCGTTGTCCAGCACCAGGGCCAGGTGAGGTACCAGAGCCTCGAGGAGCGGAATCTCCCGGGAGTCGGGACCGAGGGGTCTCTTGGGTGCCAGAAGCAGCACTCCGTCGGCGTTTCGGAGGGGAAGCCGGAACTCCTTCCGGTGTCGGCTGGGATCGGAGTCCTCCTCTTCCGATCCGGAAAAGCTCCGGATGGAGAGCTCTCTCCGGGGTCGGGAGCTCGGGCCCAGGATCTCCGTCAGCTCGTCTGTGAACGCGTCGACTTCGCCGTCCGAGAGCCGGGACGCGTGTTGAACACAGAAGACCGCCGCCTCGTCCTCCTCCTTGATGGCGATCCCCAGGTAGCTGCAGTCGACGAACTCGGCCAGAGACCCCAGGATGGACTGTCCGGCCTCGTCGATGCTCTGGGCCTGCATCCCCCGCTCGAGGATCCGATTCACGAGGACCGCCTCCAGGAGGCGCGCATCCAGGTGGCGGCTCACTCGGGCCAGCACCTCGAGGGGCGTCCGGGGAGGATTGGAGATCGAGTGGGACCGGATCGGCGACTGCTCCAGCAGGTTCTCCACCGCCGGGACGAGCCCCGTGGAGAGCTCGTCCTTGAGGATGTATGCGTCGGCCCCCGTCTCGAGCCCCCAGAACCGCGACGAAGCCTCCCGCCGAACGGTCAGCATGAGGACCGGGATGTCGTCGGTCGCCGGATCGCTCTTCAGGAGCCGTGCCACGCCGTAGCCGTCCAGGACCGGCATCTCCAGATCCGTCACCACCAGGTGCGGATGTTCCCGGAGGGCGACCACGGCTCCCTCCGCGCCGTCGGATGCGGTGATGACCCGGTATCCCTGATTCGAGAGGATCCGGCCGATCAGCTTCCGGGAGAGCTCGCTATCGTCGATGACCAGGATTCGGGGATTCGCCGCCGCCGGACTGGACTCCCCCCGGGAGGAGGAGACGGGGCCGGTTCTCTCGGTGTCGGTGGAGCTCATCGGCGTCGGCCCACGATATCAGCTTCCGGGATCTTCTCTCGGAGTCGATCGTAATCGTCCGGCGTATCCACGTCTCCCAGGATCCCGGCATCCTCCACCGGGATCTCCCGGAGCGCTTCTGGATGGCGCTCCAGGAGCTGGCGAAGCCCGACGGAGTCGTCCAGGTCGAACACCTCCGGAACGAAATCGCTTCCCACCAGGAGGGGATGTCCCCGCCTCCCCTCGAACACCGGGACGGCCATCTCCCCCGGCGCCCCGGAGAGCCGGACGAGCTCCCGCACCGTCTCCTTCCCGATTCCCGGCAGATCTCCGGGCGTCACCAGGACCGGCACCGGCCAGGGGCTCAGGTTGGAGGCCAGATCCCGGAGCCCCGACCGGATGCTCGAGAGCATGCCCCGGCTGGGATCCGGGTTCACGACGACCCGGGCAGCGTGAGCTCGGGCCTCCGTCGCCGTTGCCGCGTCGTCCTGTCGCGTCACCACGACGATCCCGTCCACACCGCCCTCCCTCAGGGTGTCCAGGA
>JAWVZJ010000415.1:0-2631 GCA_033722255.1 Thermoanaerobaculia bacterium
ACCTGACCCTCGCTCATTCCCTCCAGGAGGGCCGACTGGGTCTTGGGAGTCGCCCGATTGATCTCGTCGGCCAGGACGACGTTGGCGAAAATCGGGCCCGCCCGGAACTCGAATTCCTGGTTCTGCTGGTTGTAGATCGAGACGCCGAGGATGTCCGAGGGCAGGAGGTCACTCGTGAACTGGATCCGCTGGAAGGAAAGCCCCAGAGACCGGGCCAGGGCCTGGGCCAGGGTGGTCTTCCCGACGCCGGGCACGTCCTCGATCAGGATGTGTCCCCGGGCCAGCATGGAGACCAGCGCCAACCGGATGACCTCCGGCTTCCCCCGGACCACCCGAGCGACGTTCTCCTCGAGCCGGACGAGCTCCGGTTCCGGATCGACGGATTCGTAGGCGCGCAACGACGAGTCTCTCTGCATGGTCGGTTCCTCGGCTCTGACTCCCGCGGCTCAGGGCGCGCCACGGGGGTTCCTGTGGGGGAGTCCCCCCTTGGTGGGACACTCCCCACAACCGGAAAGCGACCGACCCTATTCCGGAGATTCGACTTCAGAGAACTCCCGGTACTCGTCCCTCTTCTCCGGGGGAACCGGATGGCGAACCTCGACGAAGAAGCCGTCGCCCTCTTCGTAGTCCACGTCCTCGAGAATCTCGTTCACCTGCTGAGGCGTGCCCATGGGCAGGTCGGAGGTGTCGACCCAGATCTTGTAGCTCGCCTTCTCGTTGCCCTCGGCGTCGGCCTGGGAGACGTCCACCGTGATCCCGGGGAGCATCTCCGAGGAGGTGTGCCGGACCATGATGTCCAGGATGACGTTCTTCTGGACCTCCTCCTCCAGGGTCTCCTCGGGGACCACATCCGTGCCCGCCTCCTGGTCCTCTCCGGTCACGTCCTCTACGCCCGCTTCCCGATCCAGAGCCTCCTCGGCCGCCTCCTCGACGGCCTCCTCGGCCTCACCTTCCCCATCCTCGGCGTCCACGACCTCCACGTCCACCATCTCCGGGATCTCCCGGACGACGAATCCGTTCAACTCGGCCGTGTACTTGGAGCGAAGCTGGGACACCCGCTCCTCGTGACTCTTCTGTTCGCAACCGATCGACCATGCTCCCACCAATGCCAACGCCAGGAGTGCTCCCGTCCGTTTTTGCAGCACCGACAACCTCCCTCGCTTGAAAGATTTCACCGTCTGATTCCGTTCTTCTAGTCGATTATAGCCCCGGCTTGCGTGGCCGACCCGAGCGATCTAGGATCAGGCGATCCCCGTCCCCGTTTCGGCCCGTGCCGTCCTCCCGGGACGGCCGGGATCGGACCCCCGGATCGCCCGCGTCGCCCCGGGCCTGGAGTCGCCGAATCAACCACCGGGAGTCATCGCAACGGCATCACGGTACCACCACAGGAGTTGGAATGAGCAAAGGAAACAAGGACGAACGACTCAAGGCGATCGACAGCGCCGTCTCGCAGATCGAACGGCAGTTCGGCAAGGGAGCGATCATGCGCCTCGGCAAGGAGGACGGCATGTCGGTTCCGGCGATCCCCACCGGCTCGCTGGCCGTGGACCACGCCCTGGGGGTCGGCGGATTCCCCCGGGGTCGGGTGGTGGAGGTCTACGGTCCCGAGGCCTCGGGGAAGACCACTCTGGCCCTCTCCGTCGTCGGACAGGCCCAGAAAATGGGAGGCACCGCCGCCTTCATCGACGCCGAGCACGCCCTGGACCCGGACTACTCGGAGCGACTCGGAGTAAACCTCGACGACCTCCTGGTGTCCCAGCCCGACAGCGGAGAGCAGGCCCTGGAGATCGCCGAGATGCTCGTCCGGAGCAACGCTCTGGACGTGGTGGTCATCGACTCCGTGGCGGCCCTGGTCCCCAGGGCCGAGCTCGAGGGGGAGATGGGGGATTCCCACGTGGGCCTCCAGGCCCGTCTCATGTCCCAGGCCCTGCGGAAGCTCACGGCCATCGTCGCCAAGTCCCGGACCTGCATGGTCTTCATCAACCAGATCCGGGAGAAGATCGGAGTGATGTTCGGGAACCCGGAGACCACCAGCGGCGGCCGGGCGCTGAAGTTCTACAGCTCGGTCCGGATCGACATCCGCCGGATCGCCTCGCTGAAGAACCGGGACGAGGTCGTCGGCTCCCGTGCGAAGATCAAGGTGGTCAAGAACAAGGTAGCCGCCCCCTTCCGGGTCGCCGAGTTCGATATCGACTACCGGGAGGGGATCTCCCGGACGGGAGAGATCCTGGATCTGGGGGTCGAGCACGACCTGATCGAGAAGAGCGGGGCGTGGTATTCCTACGGAGATGTCCGCCTGGGCCAGGGTCGGGAGAACTGCAAGGAGTTTCTTCGAGACAATCCGGAGCTGGCGGACGAGCTGGAGGAGAAGCTCCGGGTGGCCATGGGACTCGCCGAAGGTCCTGAAGAGGAGCCGGAGACGGAAGAGGACGACGAGGGAGAAGACGAAGCACAGGAGAACTGATGAGTCTCCCTCGAGCTCGCCGCTCCTGGAGCTCCAGAGCCGTCGGCCGTTGACCGTGTGGAATCGGGGGCCCACCGTTCCCACCGTCGGGGTCCTCCTCCTCGTCCTCCTGATCGGAGGGGGGACCCCGGCCGACGCCGAGCTCTCGGTGCGAGCCCTGGGAACCC
>JAWVZJ010000416.1:0-2625 GCA_033722255.1 Thermoanaerobaculia bacterium
CGCCCCGTCCCCCGACGGTCCCGCTCTCGGACCCGAAGGACCGGGCCAAAGCCACCGAACGGTCAACTGCCCATCATCATCCTCTTGAGTGCCCGAAGCAACGCGACGGGAATGTGGGGCTGCTAGCATGCGGGGGATCGTCATGGCTGCGCGAATCCACTCGGTCTGCCTCGTCGCCCTCTTCCTGGCCACCCTCGGCCCGGGCCTGGCCCGGGGAGGGGACGAGCGGGGGCCCGCCGTGGGCACCGAGGCTCCCGATTTCACCCTGGAGGCGCTGGACGGGACGGAGATCCGGCTCTCCGAGTACCGGGGAGAGTCCCCGATCCTGCTGGTCTTCTTCCGGGGTGCCTGGTGACCGTATTGCCGCGGGCAGCTGGTCGAGCTGCAACTGAAGCTGGCTGAGATCCGGGAGACCGGGGCCGAGGTCCTGGCCGTCGCCAACGACGACCCGGACCGGCTCCGGAAGTTCGAGGAGGCCAACGAGATCGAGTATCCGATTCTGGTCGATCCCGGCGGCGAGGTGATCGAGCGCTACGGGATCCGGAACCGGGAGCACGGCGACGGGGTCATTCCGGACCCCACCTCCCTGGTGATCGACCGGGAGGGCATCGTGCGCTGGAAACGGGTGGATCCGGACTACACCGTCCGCCCCCCGGTGGAAGAGCTCGTCCGGGCCTCGAGGGAGTGCTGCTCCGAGCCCTCGACGAACCGGTGAGATCCCTGGACGAGCTCGCCGACAGGCTCCGGAGCCTGGACGGCAAGGGCTACGGCGCCTACAAGCAGGTCAAGGGTGCCTGGGACGCCGGCTCGTTCACCCTGGAGATCGAGTACGTCCAGGGAGATCCCTACGCCCGGCCGAGCCGGCTCCGGGCGGTCCTGCCCCCGGAGACGACGGCGCTCCCGGCTTGGAGCCTGTCTCCCGAGCCCCGGCGACGGGCGACCGCCGACTTCCTGAACCGCCGCCTCGCGGAGGGACTTCGGGGATGCTCCCGGAACCGGGGCTCCGGGAAGAGCGGGCTCCTGGAGATCCTCCGGCCGGGACAGGAGATCCTGGTCCGGACCAGTCTCCTGGTCTCCCCGGAAGGAGAGGTCGAGGCCCGGCTCCGGGCCGGTCTTCCCGCCCGGGGTCGACGGATCCTCGGACGGCAGGCGGCGGAGATGCTGGTGGAGGATCTGCCCCGGGCCGTGGAGGGGAGCCTCCCCTTCCCCGCTCTCGATGCCGAAGAGCTCCGACGGCAGGTGGAGACGGCGGAGGACGCGAACGCTCTCCGGACGAGCCTCGGCGAGCGCGGTCTCGTGGCGTTCCTCGCCGATGGTGCCGGTCTACCCCGACGCTCGGGAATCGACGACCGACCTCTTCCCGACGAGGAGACCGTTCCCTTCGAGCCTCCGGAGGGCCTGAAGGTCACCCTGGAGACGCCGAACTCCGGCCCCCTCTCCGGCCTGGGGATTCCCGAGGGCGTCACTCTGATCGTGGGAGGCGGGTACCACGGAAAATCGACCCTGCTCCAGGCCATCGAGCGCGGCGTCTACGACCACGTCCCCGGCGACGGACGGGAGCGGGTGGTGACCGTCCCGGAGGCGGTCAAGATTCGGGCCGAGGACGGCCGACGGATCGAAGGCGTGGACATCTCGAACTTCATCTCGGGGCTCCCCCGGGGCCGGCCGACTACCGACTTCCGGACCGACGACGCCTCCGGCTCGACCTCCCAGGCGGCGGCGATCGCCGAGGCCCTGGAGGTGGGGGCCACCTGCCTCCTCGTCGACGAGGACACCTCGGCTACCAACTTCATGATCCGGGACGCCAGGATGCAGGCCTTGATCGCCGACAAGGACGAGCCGATCACCCCCTTCATCGACCGGGCCCGTTCGCTCCACCGGGAGCTCGGGGTGTCCACGGTGCTGGTCGTCGGCGGCTCGGGAGACTATTTCGACGTCGCCGACACGGTGATCGCCATGAGGGAGTATCGCCCCCGGAAGGTCACGGAGGAGGCCCGGAGGATCGCCTCCGAGCTCCCCACGGATCGACGGGCCGAGGCCGGGGCCTGGCGGGAGATCCGTCCCCGGATCCCGGACCCGGATTCCCTGGACCCGAGTCGGGGGAAGAGAAGCGTCTCCATCAAGACGCGCTCGAAGGACCGGGTCCTCTTCGGCACCGAGGAGGTGGAGCTGGGCGGAGTGGAGCAGATCGTGGAGACCGCCCAGACCCGGGCCATGGCCCAGGCCCTGGTCTGGGCCCGTCGCCACGTGCTGGGGAGCTCCTGCACCCTCCGGGAGGCATTGGACGAGACCGTCGAACAGATCGCCGCCGACGGCCTGGACCTGATCACGCCCTACCGGATGGGCGAGCTCGCCGCCTTCCGGGTCTTCGAGCTGACGGCGTTCCTGAACAGGATTCGAAGCCTGGAGGTCCGGCAGAGATGATCTCCGGGTGGAGATGGGAAACCCCTTCGAGGTCCGAGACCGTGGCAGGAGCATCTCGGCTCCTCGGAGAGACCGGATCTCGGATTCCGAGGAGAACGAAAACCCCGGCGTCCCCTCGAACGTAGGTGCCCCCCCCCCCCCCCACCCCCCAGGCAGGTCGGCAGAGCCATGATTAAAAAGGCCGTAGTGAAGTTTTGAGGC
>JAWVZJ010000417.1:0-2621 GCA_033722255.1 Thermoanaerobaculia bacterium
ACCAGCTTGATGATCGGCGAGGCGTCGGCCGTGATCCGGTCCAGAGAGAGAACCTCCTCCCCCTCCTCGTCCTCCTGGACCAGCTGCATCCGGAAATCCTCGGTCGCCTCGTCCAGGACCCGCTGCACGCTCTCGGACTTCTGGAGGATCTCCTCGATGGCGCCCTTCGGTCCCACCTTCACCTCCAGGGCTTCCCCCAGGAGCATCTCGAGCTCGTCGAGCTTCTGGACGTCGGTGGGGTCGGCGACCACGACGGAGAGCCGACCGTTCTCCCGGCCCTCGGGGATGAAGAGGTAGCGGAGCATCAGATCGAAGGGGATCGACCGGAAGAGCTCGTTGTCGATCCGGAACTGGGTCACGTCGACGTAGTCGAGGCCGTAGCGGCGGGCCAGGTCCCGGGCCGAGGATTCCTCCTCTTCGGCGGCCTGCCGTCTGCTCTCGAAGATCTGCTGCTCTTCGTCGATCATCTCGTCGATCATTCCGTCGGCGGTGCTGTGGGTCATCCCTGAACCTGTCCCAGAACGCTGAACATCGGAAGGTATACGGACACGAGGAGGAGGGCGATCACGATCCCCATGAACACGAGCATCAGGGGCTCGACCAGGGAGAGGAGCCGGCCCATCTGGATCTCCACCTCCTGATCCAGGAAGTCGGCGATGTTGGTGAGCATCGTCCCCAGCTCTCCCGTCGTCTCACCGACCTGGACCATGTCGATGGCCAGATTCTCGACGACTCCGCTCTTCTCCAGAGCCATGTGAAGGGGCCTCCCCTCCCGCACGGCTTCGATCACCGGGGTCAGCTGCTCCCGCACGTAGGCGTTCCCTGTGGCCGAGACCGCGATCTCCAGAGAGGGTACCAGCGGAAGGCCGCCCTGGAGAAGGGTGGCCAGGGCTCGGCTGAACTCGGAGATGGCGAACTGATGCAGGATCGTCCCCAAAACGGGAATCCGAAGCTTCAGACGATCCAGCACCACCCGGCCGGAGGCGGTCCGTCGCCACCGGGAGAAGAGGAACCAGCCCACGATGGCGAGACCCACGATGGGGAGCCACCGCTCCTGGAGGAAGGTTCCCACGGAAAGCGTCACCCGGGTGATCAGGGGGAGCTCGGCGTCCAGATCCCGGTAGAATTGGGAGAACTTCGGTACCACGTACACCGTCATCACGGCGATCATGGCGATGGAGAGGACCACCAGGACGGCGGGATAGACGAGGGCCGAGATCACCCGCTTCCGGGCTTCGAGGACGAGCTCCAGATACCGGACGAAACGCCGGACCACGGCCTCCAGGTCGCCACTGCGCTCGCCGGCCTTCAGGGTCGACGGGTAGAGGCGGGGGAACAGCTCCCCGTGAACCTCGAAGGCCGCCGAGAGCTCCTGGCCGCTCTCCACCCGCTCCCGCACGTCCTCGAGGACCGTCCGAAAGGTCGGATGCCTCATCCGGGAGAGCATCAGGTCCAGGGACTGCAACAGGGGCAGACCGGCTCCGAGCAGGGCCGCCAGCTCCTGGTTGAAGACCAGGAACTCTCGGAGCGGGACCTTCTTTTTCTTCCTCCATCCGATCCGGGGCAACGACAGGCTGATGCGG
Source organism: Thermoanaerobaculia bacterium (assembly GCA_033722255.1). Lineage (GTDB taxonomy): Bacteria > Acidobacteriota > Thermoanaerobaculia > Multivoradales > JAIOJS01 > JAWVZJ01. Next base: position 1,584 of record JAWVZJ010000417.1, read on the forward strand.
GGAAGTCCCCGGGGTCGAACCTCGAACACGTGGAGTCCTCGTTTCCGGAGCTCCCGGCGCACGGTCTCGGCGTCCGGCGCTCGATGAACCTCCTCCACGATGGCCCCGTCGGGAGTTCCGACACGGCAGACGTACTGCACGACGTCAGCGCTCTCGGCGGTTCGAAGAGTCCACGGGTCGGCAATCGACCACCACGATCAACACGCGGCGGGGCTCGGCGGCACCGGTTCCCGGGCCCGTCGAGGAGAGGGCCACGGCCGCGGGGCGGTCGAGCCATACGTTCAGATGGCTCTTCAACAGGGGGTTCCCCGCCCCGCCCCCACCGCGACGGACCTCGAATCCGTGGAGACGCAGTCGCTTCTCCGCCACCACGGTCCCCAGACGGAATCGCACCTCGAAATCTCCCTGGAGATCCAGGACCGCCTCTTCCCCCTCGGGAACCTCGACCCGATTCTGGGCCAGGACCTCGTAGTGACGGAAGGGGAGGTGGTTCTTGAGGTTCTCCAGGACGGCCTTCGGAAGGGAACCGAGGCTCGAGGTGGGGGGCACCGGAGGGGACACCTGGCTTCCCTCGGCCCGGAGGAGCCAGACGGAGACCTCCACCTCCTGCGAGGGGTGATCGAGGGATACCAGCAGGGGCATCATCTCGGAGAGGGAATCGATCGTGTCCCGGACCACCAGGGTGTTGCCTCCGGGTCGGATCTCCACGGATCCCCGGGGCGAAAGCATCGGAAGCACGAGCTCGATCGCCTCCTCGGCGGGTTGGTGCTCGAAGGAGATCACGTGGGTCCGCAGCTCCGGGGGGGGCGACTCCGACTTCTGGGCCGGGAATCCCGCCCCCGGCAGAAGGAAGCAGAGCATCCAAAGACCGAGGAATCTCTCCGGGCGGCCGCCGAGGAGACCCCGGCGGGAGAAGGACGCGGAACAGGTAGACGGAACCGGGGATGCGTTCATCGGAGGATCAAACGTCGAGCTCTTCGTCGATCAGTACCACCAGGGAGAGCTCGGCGTCCGTCCACTCGACGATCTGGTCCGTTC
>JAWVZJ010000418.1:0-2619 GCA_033722255.1 Thermoanaerobaculia bacterium
CCCAGGGCCCGGAGAGCGCCGGCCATTTTCCGGACCCGGTCCACCAGCTCCTCGGTGGAGATCGGACGGTACTCGCCTCCCCTCTTCTCGAGCATGGCGTCGGGCTTGTCGTGCTCGGCGGCAACCAGGAAAAGCTCGGACAGGGTCTTGATCGACATGGCCGTGGAATCCTCCCTCGTACTCGATTGAAGCAGACGACGCGAGCCGAGTCCATTGTACCGTCTCTGCCGTTCCGCGGTGACGGGAAGGGGGGAAGTATCGGGATCGGAGGAGCGTCGACCCCTGGTACCGTGGAGCCACGATGAGTCTCGTGGGCAGCCTCCGAGAATTTCCGTTCCTCGACCTGCTTCAGTTCCTCTCCACGGCGGAGCGCACGGGGAAACTGTCCCTGACCCGGGCCGACCGCCAGGGACTCGTGATCTTCCGTAGGGGGAGGATCCTCTACGCCACCTCCACCGCGGTTCACGAGACTCTGGGGAGCCTCCTGGTCTCCCGGGGCCTGGTGGGGGAGGAGGAGCTTCAGCGTGCCCTGGACGCCCAGCACGATTCCACCGGGGAGCGCAGGCTGGGGAACGTCCTGGTCGACCTGGAGATGATCGACCGGGGACGCCTGGAGGAGGTCCTCCAGCAGAAGATCCTCCGATTGATGAAGGACTTCAGCGGGTGGGAGGGAGCCTTCTTCAAGTTCGAGGCGGTGGAGATCCCCGATCGTGGAGAGGTGGAGGTGGACCTCCACGACTTCCTGATGGCGGAAGGAATCTCGGCCGACAAGATCATGATCGACCTCGCCGCGCTCGAAGAGGAGGAGCCGACAGCAGCAGCAGCGGACGGGGAGAAGCCCGCGGCCCGGTCTCTCGCCCTATTGATGGGGGAGCTGCCTTCGCCTTCACTCACCGGCGAGCTGGTGGCGAGGATCCTGCGATGCGGTCGCTCACTGGCTCCCCGGAGTCTCCTTTTCAAGCGGGAGGGGGACCACTGGGTCTGTCGGGCCGGCCTGGATCGGGAGGGGGTGTACGAGGATCCTTCCGGGCTGGTGATCCCGGTCGCGGCGCCCTCGGTCCTCTCCCGGGCCGCTAACGAGCTCTCGACCTACCGCGGAGGGCTCTTCGCCAGTGTCGGGAACCGAAGGGTCGAAGCTCTCCTCGGAGAGGAACCCACGGAGGTGATCGTGGTACCCCTGGTCGTCGGCCGGGTCGTGGAGCTCCTCTATTACGGGGACGACGGGGGCGTCCCGGGGAGCCTGGAGGACCCGAGGGCCATGGAGATCATCCTTCTGAAGGCGGGCATCGCGATGGAGCAGGCTCTCCTCGAGGGCAAGAAGGCGGCCTTGGCCAAGCTCCTGGCGGAGGAGGACGACTAGCTCCGGCAGACGGTTCCGCGGCTCTCCGGCGTTGTTTCCAGCGAGTGGAGATGGGCCGGGGGACCGATCGATGGGCGGGGGACCGGAGGACCTCCAGACCCGAGGTTTCGAGCGGCTCCTCGGCCGGTTTCGTGGAAATTCGAAGATGGTCGGGGCGAGAGGATTTGAACCTCCGGCCTCACGGACCCGAACCGTGTGCTCTGCCAAACTGAGCTACGCCCCGACGCCTTCGGAAGCGGAAGAATACACCCGTTCCCGCCGGAACGCAACCGGAGGGGATCGCTCTCCGGCGGCCGGAATGACAGGGGGTGTGGGAGGAGAGAGAAGCCGGTCCAGGAAGGGCTTCAGGCCAGGGGGACGGAGGCTTCCAGGGCCCGCCGGAGCTCGAGACAGGACAGGGCCAGGGATTCCGCCCGGTCGGGGGGAAGCTGGGTGTCCCGATCCGAACGGGCCTCCTCGGGGGAGGGATGGACCTCCATGAAGAGGCCGTCGGCTCCGGCGGCCACCGCGGCCCGAGCCAGGGGCTCGGCGAACCGCCGATCCCCGCCCGTTCGCCGATCGCCGGCGCCGGGGAGCTGGAGGGAGTGGGTGACGTCGAAGATCACGGGGATCCCGTGATCGTGGAGGATCTCGAAGACCCGCATGTCCACCACCAGATTTCCGTAGCCGAAGAGGGCCCCGCGCTCGGTCACCACGACCCGTCCGTTGCCGGAGGCGGTTACCTTCTCGACCGCGAGGCGCATGTCGGCGGGGGCCATGAACTGGCCCTTCTTGATGTTGACCGCCCTCCCCGTCCGGGCGGCGGCTACCAGGAGGTCGGTCTGACGGCAGAGGAAGGCCGGGATCTGGAGGACGTCGCAGACCTCGGCGGCCGGGGCGCACTGCTCGGGGCGATGGACATCGGTGAGAACCGGGAGGCCCGTCTCCTCCTTGACGAGACCCAGGATCCGGAGACCCTCGTCCAGGCCCGGTCCCCGAAAGCTCTGGAGGGCGCTGCGGTTGGCCTTGTCGAAGGAGGACTTGAACACCAGGGGAAGGCCCAGGCGGTGGGAGAGGGCGGAGAGGACCCGGCCTGTCTCGAGGGTGGTCTCTTCGTCTTCGATGACGCAGGGCCCTGCGATGAAGGGGAAGGTGTCGCCTCCGACCCGGACGCCGGGAGCCAGCTCCACCGGGGTCACCGTCATCCCAGGGGCCCTCCGACGGTCAGAGCCTCCCGTTCCCGGGCCCGCTCGGGCTCCTTACGGGCCTCCTTCTCCTGC
>JAWVZJ010000419.1:0-2617 GCA_033722255.1 Thermoanaerobaculia bacterium
CACGAAAGGAATCCCGGTTGCGCCGTGGAGGTCCTGACCCCGGACTTCCGAGGAGTTCCCGACGCCCTGGACGTGGTCCTGGACCCGATGCCGGAGATCTTCTCCCACAACATGGAGACGGTGCCCCGGCTTTACCGGGAGGCCCGCCCCGGGAGTCGGTACGAGCGGAGTCTCCGGCTCCTGGCCGACGCGGCGGAGCGCCGGGATCGAGGGGAGTACCCCGGTCGAGTCAAGACCGGCATCATGGTGGGAATTGGCGAGAGAGAAGACGAGGTTCTGGAGCTCCTGGGAGAGATCCGGGAGGCCGGAGTGGAGATCTTGACCATCGGGCAGTATCTCCAGCCCACCTCCGACCACCTGTCCGTGGACCGCTGGGTCCACCCCGACGAGTTCGCGGCCTATCGGGAGCACGCCCTCTCCCTGGGCTTCGACCACTGCGAGTCGGGACCCCTGGTGCGGAGCTCCTACCACGCCCACGAGCACGTGGGCCAGGACTCCCCCCTCGAGGCCTCGGCCTAGAATCCCGGAGCTCGTACGAGGATCAGGGAGCCGCGGGACACCCGAGATGCCCTTTTCCGAGCCTAATGAGACCCAGGATCGAGGTGTCCGCCCCTGCCGGACGGACTACGGCTGAGCTTGTCCTGACCGTCTCCGGCGGCTGATCAGGGCCAGGCCCCCGAGGATCAGGAGGAATCCGGCCACCAGCCTCCACGTGATCTCCTCGGCCAGGAAGATCGCCCCCAGGGCCCCGGCGAAGATCGGCTGCAGAGTCACGTAGGCGGCCACCAGGGAGGGACTGGACCGCTTCACGGCCCAGGTGGCGAGGGAGTAGCTGAGGACGGTGGGGAAGAGGATGATGTATCCCACGCCGAGCCAGGCCTCTACGGGGAGAGGGTCGAGAGGGGTGGCCGCGAGGCTGGGGGCGCTGACCCCCAGGACACCCGTCCCCCCGAAGAGGAAGGCCCAGGCGATCACCGTCCGCCAGGGGAGCCGGCGGAGGAGGGGACGCTGGACCACGAGGAAGGTGGCGTAGCTCAGGCAGTTGATCAGGATGAGCGTGTTCCCGAAGGCCTCGGAGCCTCTGTCGAGCAGATGGGCCGGCTGGAGGACCACCAGGGCGCCCACGACGGTGAGGATCACGCCCAGGGAACGTCGCCGGGTCGCCGCCTCGACTCCGAGGAGGGCCCCCACTGCAACCGCGAACACGGGGATCGAAGGCATGAGGACCGCGGCGCTGGTGGCCTGGGTTCGCTCCAGTCCCAGGATGTAGAGGACCTGGTTCAGGAAGACCCCCAGGAGACCCAGGAGCGCCAGGTAGGGAAGGTCTTTCCACGCCGGGAGCTTCCGGTCGTGAATCCAGGCCCAAAGGAGGAGGAGGGGCGTGGCGCAGGCCACCCGGATTCCGACCAGGGCCAGGGGGTCCAGATGGGTGAGCACCCCTTTGGCCACCACGTGGAATCCCCCGAAGGAGAGCTGGACCGTGAGCAGGCCCAGATGGACCGAGACCGGAGTGGATTCCCGGGATTCTCCGGGAGCAGGTGAAGACGAGGACACCGCGGCATCCTACCGGTCTTCCGGAAGCCGTAGCCGGCCTCGGACGCCTCCTGCAGCGTATCCCGAGGCGAATCGACTGCCGAAGAAGCTCCTTGTCACGTCATTCATCGAGAGAACGTCCGACGGGAACGTCCGGCCGGAAGGAGACCGGCGCTCGGACTCGAGGGAAAGGAACGGCGACTGGCGATACCCTCGATCTGTTTCCGGGTGCTCGTTCTCCCGACCTGTCGGGCGTACCTGGGGAGATGCGGGATTTCTGCGCTCGATTCCGTTGAAAGGGGGAGGTGATCGCAAGCCGACCGACGGTCCGATCAAGGACAGAAAGTCTCATCCCTGGAGGCCACTGGGAGTCACGTTGGATCCGGATTCTGGATCTCGTCCGCTCCGCTGACGATCGACCGCAGGGATGAAGATCAGTAAATGATTGATACCAAAGGACTTGAAGATCGCTGAGGTTCTGGTATCTCTCTTGCGATCTCTCTCATCGCCTCGAAGCCGACTTCCCGGAAGGGGATGAGAATCGATCGAACGGAGGGACGAAATGAGCGAGAAAGAGGACGTGGGACGGAGGGTCGACGAGGAACGCCGCCAGTTCAATCGGTACCGAGTCGACGACCTGGAGCTGAAGGTCGACTTCGGACATCGCGGCCGGGTCCAGGACCTGGGAAGGGGAGGTGTGCGTTTCGAAACCACGTCGTGGCTGCCCCCGGAGCGGGAGGTTCGGGTGTGGATCGAGGGGGCCGGAGCGGAGGGCTCCGTCGAGGGTGAGGTTCTCCGCTCGACCCTGGTGGCTACCGAAGAGGACGAGACGGGGAAGACGAAACCGGTGTACGAGGTCGTGGTGGAGCTCCCGGCGGATGGCACGAGCCGCGAGTGGGTCGAGCGCGTCTCCAGGGAGAGCTCTAGGGCTCCGTCGGAACGGGAGACGGCCTGATCGCCGGATCTCGATCCCGTTCAGGAGGAACGCCGACGACCTGGGATCCAAGGAGCACCACGGAACCCGTCATCGGGTTCAGGTCCCAAACGGCCACGCATGACCGTTGGCTGGGTTACCAGGCGATCC
>JAWVZJ010000420.1:0-2615 GCA_033722255.1 Thermoanaerobaculia bacterium
GCGCCGGCCCCCGAGCCCGCCCCGGCCCCCGAGGAACCGATGCCCACCACCGACCAGGCGATTCACGACGATGTCCACGAGGCCCTCGAGCGGGCACCGGGTATCGACGAGTCCACCATCCGGGTCGTGGTCGAGAACGGCGATGTCTACCTCTCCGGCTGGGTCCGTTCGGAGACGGAGCGAGAGAGCGCCCACGACGTGGCCCACTCCGTCGAGGGTGTCCGGAGCGTCTACTACGACGATCTGGAAGTCCGCTGAAGGAATCCTCCACGGCTGAAGCGACCGAAGACCGGGGGGACCTCACCACGGTCCTCCCTCCCAGGCGCCGCACCGAGGGCTTCCCCTACGAAGCTCTCGGCGGCGCACTGGTCGTTTGCGGTCCTTGCGACAACCGATACCTGCTCGCCAAGGCTCGCCGGTCCGCTCCCGGACAGATCCGGACGGCCGTACGATGGCTCCGCTGATCAGGCGGACCCGCGTGCGTGCCGAGGACCGATGGCCCCGAGCCCGCTTCCGGCCTTTCCCGAACGCGTCTCCGAAACTCGGGTTTCCGGTCGGCACCGGGGAGATTCCTGTCTAGAACCACCGTTCAAATCACTTCCCAACGTTCTCCCCGGCCTGTATACTTCCGCCCCACGACGAATCGAACGCCCAAAGGAGCCCGACCGGACAATGACTCACATCATCGCGGAACCTTGCATCGGGGTGAAGGATCTGTCCTGCGTCGACGTCTGTCCCGTGGATTGCATCTCCGGAGAGGACGAGGACTGGGAGATGCTCTATATCCATCCGGAGGAGTGCATCGATTGCGGCCTGTGTGTCGATGCCTGTCCGGTCACCGCCATCTTCCCCGAGGAGGAGACTCCGCCCGAGTGGGAGAAGTACATCGACATGAACTACGAGAAGTTCGATCTCGTGCCTCCATGAGCTGACTCGCGAGAGAACGAAGCCCGCCCGGGCGCCCCGAATGCGGGGCGCCTTTTTTGATGGGATCGGCAAGATCTTCCGCTCGAACGGAGCCACCTCCAAGGGAATACAGACGTCTCCTCGATCTGTTAACATTTGATGGAGCCAGACTCAGATATCTTTCGCCCGATCGACTAACAGAGGCAACCGTTGGATTTCAAGGACTACTACCAGACCCTGGGCGTCTCCAGGGACGCCGACGCCAAGGAGATCCAGAAGGCGTACCGGAAGCTCGCCCGGAAGTTCCACCCCGACCTGAACCAGGAGGAGGGGGCCGAGGATCGGTTCAAGGAGATCAGTGAGGCCTATGAGGTACTGAAGGACTCGGAGAAGCGGAAGAAATACGACCAGTTCGGCAGCGCATGGAAGCAGGCGGAGAGCACCGGCTCACCGCCTCCCGGCTGGGAGGGGATGGACTTCGGGGGAGGCGGCGTCCACTTCGAAGGGGTGGGCGACACCGGCTTCAGCTCCTTCTTCGAGATGCTCTTCGGGGGTGGTGGCTTCGGAGGCGAGCGAGGAGGCTTCCATTTCGAGGGCTTCGGCCCCGGGGGTCGGGGTGGCCAAGGGCGGGCCCGGGGATGGAAGCAGCGGGGTGCGGACAGGGAGGCGACCCTCCACCTCTCCCTCGAAGACGCCGCGGCCGGAGGGCAGCGCACCCTGACCCTCACCGACCCGGAAACCGGGGAGCAGCAGAAGCTCAAGGTCCGGATCCCCGGCGGAGTCCTACCGGGCCGGAGGATCCGACTCCGGGGGAAGGGCGGTCAGGGGGTGGGAGGAGGCCCTCCCGGAGATCTCTATCTCCGAATCGAAATCGCTCCAGACGAACGGTTCTCTCTCGAGGGACACGACCTCCACACCCGGCTTCCGATCGCCCCCTGGGAAGCGGCCCTCGGCGGCGAAGCCCGTGTCCAGACCCTGAACGGGGCCGTCCGGGTGAAGATCCCCGCCGGCTCGTCGTCTGGGCAGAAAATCCGGCTCCGAGGCAAGGGATATCCGAAGATGCGGGGCGGCCACGGCGATCTCTACGCAGAGATTCAGATCGTGGTTCCGAAGGACCTCTCCGATCACGAGCGGGAGCTCTTCGAACGTCTCGCCGAGGGCTCCGGGTTCGATCCCCGCGGGGAAAGCGGCTGAAGAGGCCCCTCGGTGGCTCCGGACCACCGGCCCGAAGAGTAGAGCACCCCTGCCTCGCGAACCTCGGCAACGACCCTTCTCACGGTGATCGCCGACCTGCGGGCGCCCCACCGCGGGTTGCCCTTTCATCCTCCGAGTCGGCGGTACGGGCTCCTACCCCCCAGACGGAAGCTCCACGGCCCGCGAATCCCTCCCATGGAGACCCTCCACCGGTGTTCAGGCTTCGAGCTTGTCCGCGACGGAGATGTGCAGCACGAAGACGGGTAGTCGGCCTGCCGCCCGCTCACAGTACGCATGGCCAAGTGAAACACAGCGCCGCGAGACCCAGGGCCGAGGCAGAGGCCTCGCCAAGACCCGGCACAGGGCCTGGACACGGAAAGCGCGGCGTCCACCGGGAATTCTCCCGAAGCGTCCCATGTTCTAAATCTTAGCGTGATAGACTCAGGTTTGAGTCGGCACACGTCGAACGAGATCGGCTCCGGCAGCCGCCGGAGAACCTGGAGAGCTCACTCACC
>JAWVZJ010000421.1:0-2603 GCA_033722255.1 Thermoanaerobaculia bacterium
CGCTTGGTCTTCATGATTCTCTTCTCCTCTGGTTGTGGGGTGCTTCGACGGGTTGAATGCCAGCCCGGCGGGGAGTAAGGGTCAATGCTCCTCCGCTTCGGCCCCGGCGATGTACACCACCGTTAGCATGACGAAAATGAACGTCTGGATCACGGCCGCAAACCTCCCGAGAGCCATCAGGGGAAGGGGGACCAGAAGGGGAATCAGGTCGTTGAACACTCCGGAGCCCGTGTGCTCCCCCGTGATGTTCCCGAACAGACGCAGTCCGAGGGAGAGCCAGCGGGCGTTGTGGGAGACGAGCTCCACGATGATGAAGAGGGGCGCCAGGAGGGGAATCGGGCCCAGGAAGTGCTTGACGTAGCCCCAGCCGTGCGTCTTGATCCCGATCCAGTTGTAGAGGAAGAAGGAGAAGAACGCGAGACCGAAGGTCATGTTCACGCTCTGGCTCGGCGGAGTCAGGAAGAAGAACAGGCCGCAGATGTTGCAGAAGAAGATGAACAGAGTCATGGCACCCATGAGGGGCAGATATCGCTCCGACGCCCCGTGTCCGATCTGATCGTCGATCAGGTTCTTCAGACCGTGCACCAGCTGCTCGAGGAAGATCTGGAACTTCCCCGGATTCTCCTCCCGGAGCATCCCCTTCAGAGGCAGGAAGATCGCCACCAGGACCAGGAACACGAAGATCGACATGGCCACGTAGTCGGGGATCTGGACCTCCCCGAGGCGAGCCACGTCCTGCCCGACGAAGCTCTTCGCCCAGGGAGGCAGAGTCGTCGACGCCAGCCCCGTGATCGACAACAACCACTCCCAGACGGCGTTCACCGGTCCGTACATGATCGAATGATGATGCTCCATCGCGGTCCTCTGGCTGGTGGTGTTTCGGAGTTCCGAGGGGGTCCGGAATCAATCCTCGCGAACCGGAGGGTCTCCCGCCCCCAGGATCCGGAGACCCGCCTCGGTGATGAGGGCCATCGGAATGACGGTGATCCCGATCAACAGCGCCAACAGGTCGTGAGATCCGAGGATGAATGCCGAGCCCAGGGCTGCGAGGAGAAGGACCCAGCGGAGGAGGAAGCGGCTCCCGCCACCCTTGGCCATGGTACCCGTGGATTCTCCCTCCAGACGGCGCACCACACCCTCCAATGTTCGGAACGAAACGATACTGACGCCCGTCAGCAGTGTCAAGGCCGCCGCCGACCGCCATCCCCGCTCCAGAGCCATCCAGACCGTCCCCGAGAGCCCGTAGAGGGCCGCGATCCCCTCCAACCGCCGAAGAGTACCCTCCTCCGCCACACCTCCGGTCACGAGCCGGAGCTCCGGGAGAGGACCTGGTGGAGCTCGAGAAACCCGGCCACGGCTCCCAGCAGCCCCCCGAGGATCCCCCCCAGCGTCGGAGCCCCGAGCCAGGCCCCGACCTTCCCTCCGAGCCAGAACCCCAGGTAGACGGCCACCGGGAAGACGAAGGCGACGGCCAGGATCTCCATCGCTGCCCGGAGGCCTCCCGGGCTCGGCGATTCCGGATCGGGGGACGGCTCGGACTCTTCGGCCATACCGACGATTCTAGCCCGGACCGTTCGTCGCAAATGGGGTTCTCCGGGAACGCGAGCAGCGGGACCAGATCCGGGACGGGGACAGATTCCCGCTGAGCGACGTTGGCACACCTTCCTACCGGCCGAGACCCTCGACCTCGAGGGGGAGGATCCGTAGCCCGGGATCAGAAGCGGAAGGTATCGGCATAGCCCTGGCTCGAGGTACGGATCCCGGGGGCCCGACGGCACACGATCCAGGCATGCCCCTCCCGAAGATCCTCGTCGCCCTGGAGCCCGAGCCGTAGCTCCGGATCCAGACCGCACCGGCCCCAGAGATCGAGGAGGTGTAGGGACCGACGGAAGCAGGCGCCGTGCCTCCGGGGAGGGAGCACACGGAGGAGACGGTCGACGCATCCGGCGAGCTCTCGGGGCCGGGCGAGCCAGGAGGCCCGGAAAGGCGGAACTTCCCGGAGTCTCTCGATCTGGTCGTCCAGGGACAGGCGACGACTCCAATAGGAGACCCGGACGGAGGCACGGGCCACCACCGGGAGCGCCAGCAGGAAAAATGCCCCCTTGCCGATGAGCTCCCGTGTCGTCATCCTCCCGGCCCGGCCTCCTCGATGGAACCGGCTGGAGCTCGTTCTTCGCCCCCCGAACGCCCAACGGATTCCTCCCCCCCGTCGATCCAGTCGGCTCGACTCTGGGCCCAGGTGGACGGACCATGGAGATTCCCTTCCTCCAACATCGCCTGGTCATGACAGCTCGGCTCCCAGAGACCAACGGCGGAGCTGGGAGGGTAATCGCACACCATCGGATCAGTATCAGTCTAGCGTCTCTCATTCGAGGGCCCCTTCGATCAGCGGAGAATCCATCGAGTCGACGGCTACAATCTCCGGCATGCGCGATCGTATGGAGGAGATGGTCCGGGAGGTCCAGGAGGAGATCTGCCGGGCCCTGGAAGAGAGGGACCGCGAGCGGGTCCGCGAGGACGCTTGGGAGGCTTCCGCGGGAGGCGGAGGCTGGAGCCGAGTCCTCCAGGACGGCTCGGTCCTGGAGAAGGGAGGCGTCAACGTC
>JAWVZJ010000422.1:0-2585 GCA_033722255.1 Thermoanaerobaculia bacterium
ACGGGCATGTGGGGCTGCTACGATTCGGGTCCATGGTGCGATGGTCCCCATCGGTCCGGATCCTGCCCCCCGTTGCCGCCTTCCTCGTGACGGTCCTCGGGCTGGGCCTGGCCGGTTGTCAGCCTGCCGAAGCGCCGGAGGTGCCAGAGACGTCGGACGCCGGAAGCACCGAGAGGCGGCCGGAGGCGCTTCGGGCGGAGATTCGGGATTGGCGTGCAGACCGGGAGGCCCGTCTCCGGGAGGCGGACGGCTGGCTCTCCCTCGTCGGCCTGGAGTGGCTGGAGCCGGGACGCAACCTGGTCGGAAGCCATCCCGCCGCCGACGTGCAGTTTCCCGAGAAGGCACCCGAGACCGTCGGCTGGATCGAGTGGCGGGAGGGGATGTTGACCTTCGAGCCGGCGCCGGAGGCGACGGTGCGGCTGGAGGGAGATCCCGTGGTGGAGGAGGTCGAGCTGACCACCGACGCTGAGGGGGCGCCGACGGAGCTGGCCGCCGGCAGCCTGCGGTTCTACGTCATCGACCGGGCGGGGGACCTGGCCGTCCGGATCAAGGACCGGGAGAGTCCTCTGCTGGCGGAGTTCGAAGGGATCGACTCCTATCCCGTCGACCTCTCCTGGCGGATCGAGGGCCGGTTCGATGCGGTCGAGAACGAAGTCGAAATCCCGGACATCCTCGGGCGGGAGACGGTGCAGCGGTCCCCGGGCCGGGTGATCTTCGAGCACGGCGGCCGGGAGCACGAGCTGGTGGCGCTGGAGGGAGGGGCGGACGGCTCCCTCTTCCTGGTCTTCGGCGACGAAACGAACGGGGAGGAGACCTACGGCGGAGGTCGTTTCCTCTACACGGAGCCCCCGGAGGGCGGCCGGGTCGTCCTGGACTTCAACCGGGCCTACAATCCCCCTTGCGTCTTCACCCCCTACGCTACTTGCCCGCTGCCGCCGCCGCAAAACCGGCTCCCGTTCCCGGTGACCGCCGGCGAGAAGATGTGGGGCGCTCCCCACGAGTGATCCGATACGTTTCCGGTAAGAATCTCGAGGCCTCGAGCTCGAGGAAGGATCTCCGGAGTCTTCCCGTCGGATCTCCGGCCTGATCGCCGTGTGTGAGGATTCCCGAGGCCGGAGTGTCTTCCGAGTCCGAAAGGGGCGAGGCCTCCAGTTTCGAACTCAGGGACAGGCGTCTTCGGAGATCTCGACGTTCCGGAACCGGCTGGTGTTGTTCGCGGTGCCCGAGTCCTTGTCATTCGAGAGGACCAGATACATGTTCGATCCGGTGAAGCTCGATCCCACGGGGATGCAGTAGCTCTTCCAGCTCCCCGGGGAGGAATAGTCGTCGTAGGAGCCGATACCCCAGCTCTGGGTTCCGTAGAGCTTGAAGATCCGGTTGCTCGACAGACTGTCGTCCTCATCGAAGCCGAGCCCGTGGATCTCGCCCTCGGAGTCGCTCCAGAAGTCGAAGCGAACCACGGTCGAGGTGGTGATCGAGAAGGTGGAGCTCGAGCGGCGCCAGCGGTTTCCCTGGAGGTAGTAGGTCGCCCCACTGTCCTCGACGGCCACCGAGCCGCTGGAGGTGTCGTCCTGATTGTCGTAGGAGGTCATTCCCAGGGAGGAGAAATCCAGGGTGGAGCTCCCTCCGGTGGAGCTGTTCACCGCGAAGACGAGGTCGTCGGCGTCGTCGTAGCTGCCTCCGGAGCAGGGACTGGCGGAGCCGTTGTACCGGAAGTTGCCCCGGATCGCCTGGAGGCTCCCGGAGGGCAGGGTGTAGCTCGCCGACAGGGTCTGGGAGCCCCCCGCGGAGGGCGTGATGCTGGCGATGTGAGTCCAGGAGGGGCTGTTGGCGTCTGCCGCGTAGTAGAGGTCCAGGGTGTCGGAGGAGCCGTCGGACCAGGCGTAGACCGTGGCCTCCACCGTCACCGTGGCGCCCTCGGCCATGTCGGTGCCGTCGTTGCTGGAGACGACGATCCGGTCCAGGGACTCGTCGCTGTGGTAGCTCCCCGAGGTTCCGTCGGTGCAGGTGTCCAGGGTGTTCGGCTGGTTCGGCTCCGGCCCGAGGTTGGCCCGGCCATCCAGCAGCGTGTCGGAGTCGCAGGAGCTTCCGGCCACGGAGCAGGCCGGAGCGCCGAGGCCACTGTCGTAGACCGCCGTCTGGGGACCGTTCCCGGTGCTGGTGTCGTTGATGGTGACGGTGATCGAGTCGGAGGCGGAGGCGCCGCCGCTGTCGGTGACGGAGGCGGTGATGTTGTGGGTGCCCACGGAGAGGCCGCTGGTGGAGAAGGAGCCTCCGGAGCCGATGGAGCCGTCCAGGTCCGAGCTCCAGGCTAGGCTGGAGGTGAGATCCCCGTCCTCGGTATCCGAGGCCGATCCGGAGAAGGAGACGGAGGTCCCCTCGTCGAAGCTGGATCCGTCCGCCGGGTTCGAGATCGAGACCGTCGGGGCCGAGTTCGAGGTCCCGCCTCCCACCGCGAAGACCAGGTCATCGGCGTCGTCGTAGTTGCCTCCGGAGCAGGGGCTGGCGGAGCCGTTGTACCGGAAGTTACCCCGGATCGCCTGGAGGCTCCCGGAGGGCAGGGTGTAGCTCGCCGACAGGGTCTG
>JAWVZJ010000423.1:0-2574 GCA_033722255.1 Thermoanaerobaculia bacterium
CACTCGGGCCCCGTACGGACCGAAGCGGGCGGCGTAGTTCCCCGCCCCCACCCCGAACCCGGGATGATCCAGGAACATCTCCCAGGCGGCCAGGGTGACCAGCCGGCGCTTGGCGAAGGAGCTGTCGGGATCGACGACCTCCCGAGACTCTCCCGGCAACATCTCACGGAGGGTCCCGACCCGCTCCCAGAGACCCGACGGCGCCAGGACCAGAAGGACGACGAGGGCCCCGCTGCCCAGGAGGATCTCCCTCCGGGAGAGGCCCCGGACCAGGACGGTCAGTCCCAGGACCGCGACCAGAGCCACCACCGCTCCCCGGGAGTAGGTGAGGAACATCGCTCCGACGACGACCGCGGCCGCGGTCCATGCCCCGACCCGGACCCACCCCCGGCGCTCCCGCCAGGCGAGGATCAGGGCCAGGGGAACCACCATCAGGAGGATCTGGGCGTAGTAGTTCGGGTCTCCCAGGGGACCGGCGATCCGGGGCTCGAAGACGTCGCCGTAGATCTGAGCCTGCTTGATCCGAGCGAGCCCCCCCAGAGTCCCGGAGAAATCGCCGCGGACCACCTGGAACAGGCTCAGGGCTCCGAGGGTGAATCCCCCGCCGACCAGGGCGGCCGCGGCGAGTCGCAACCGGTCCCTGGTCGTCGCCAACAGGGTCACCAGGAGGAAGAGCACCAGGCCCTTCCCGGTCTCGACCGCCTCGAATCCCGCCAGATCCGGATCCCAGGCCCAGGCGATCGAGAGAAAGAGCAGGAGTCCATAGGCGCCCGCCAGCCAGGGAAGAGGGTGGAGAATGAGCCTCGCCACTCCCCGGATCCGGGCGGCCAGCAACCCCGCCACGCCGACGGGGATGATGAGGAGCTGGAGGAGGGAGGGCAGGTCGTGGAAGCGGACCAGAACCTCGGAGAGGTTCCAGTAGACGAAGAGCACCAGGACGACCAGGGCCAGCCGGGGACTCCCGAGGAGCACGAGGGATCCGGCCGCGGCGACGAGTGTGCCCAAGATCAGACCCGGACCCAGCTCGATCTCGATCTCGAAGAGGCCCGGGATCGCGGTGGCGGCGAATCCAGCCGCCCCGCCCAGAGCCAGCGTCAGGCCACTCCAGAGCAGCATCGTCGAGCGGGTGACTCCCCGGAGCCTGGAGGACATCCGCTGCGCCCCGTCAGGGCCGATCTCGGTTCCTTCGGCGGTAGAGCTCCAGGCAGAGGGCCGCCAGGGCCCCCAGGAAGAGTCCGAGGATTCCGGCGACCGTCAGGCTCCGGCCGGGAGCGGGCCGGAGCGGATCCCGGGGTACCTCCGCCTCTTCCAGCAACCGGAAGGAATAGACGGGGTAGAGCCGGTCCGCCTCCCGGCCCGTGGCCCGGGCGGTGGCGGTGGCCAGCCGGGCCACGGGCTCGGCCTCCGGTCCCCGGACCTCGATTCGAAGGAGGTTCGTCTGGGGGACCACCGAGCCTCCGATCCAGTACCGACGGAGGTCGCTGGTGTCCCAACCGAGCTCCCTTCCGGCGGCGCTCTTCGTCTCGGCCCGGCCCGGAATCTCGGCCATGGTGGCGAGGACCGTCCGCCGGTCCAGCGTGTCCAGGGTCCGGAGGATGTCCGACGGATCCTCCAGGTCCCGGTCCGGGACGACGATGAGAAGGGCTTCCGCCGCGAACTGGGGAGTCTCCTGGTTCGTGGCCCAGGCCGCGACAGCCACCGCCCCGGCGAGCGCTAGGAGCAGGAGCCACCAGCCCCTCCGGAGCCCGTCCCAGACGATCCCTGCGCTCTCGGCCACGATTGTCAGTCTCCGATCTGCCTCACGTGGCACCCCGGCCGCTGAGGACCACCGGAATCGTGCGGAGGAGGATCCCGAGATCCATTCCCAGGCTCCAGCGGTCGACGTACTCGAGGTCCAGCCGGAGCCTCTCCTCGTCGGTGGTGAGGCTCCGACCGCTCACCTGCCAGAGCCCCGTGATCCCCGGTCTCATGGAGAAGCGGCGGAGCTGCTGGCCCCGGGGGAACCGATGGCCGTCGGAGAGCAGGAGGGGTCGGGGCCCCACCAGGCTCATCTCGCCCTTGAGCACGTTGATCAGCTGGGGCAGCTCGTCCAGGGAGGTCCGGCGGAGCCACCGCCCGACCCTGGTCACCCGGGGATCGTCCTCGAGCTTGAAGAACCTGCGTCCGGGCTGCTCGTCCCGGAGACCGTCCTCCATCGCTTCCGCCCCCTGGATCATGGTCCGGAGCTTGTACATCCGGAAGACCTGACACCGATGTCCGATCCTGTCCTGGACGAAGAGAGCGGGGCCCCGGCTGGTCAATCGAATCAGAGCCATGATCGCCAGGAGGATCGGGGCCGTCACCGCCAGGAGAACCGCGGCCAGGGCCTGTTCGAGGCCGTGCTTGAGCCTCAGCTCCAGGGGACGGGCCGTGGGCTCCGGCACCGCCGGAGCCAGCCAGCGAAATTCTCCCGTGTCGTCGAGTTGTGTGCTCATGGGCGGATACCCAGCTCCCAGCGTCCCTTCGAAGGAGAGCAAGAACGGTGCCGTACGCGGACCGTCGGGCGCTGGAACGGAACGTAGCAGAGGTTGGGGG
>JAWVZJ010000424.1:0-2570 GCA_033722255.1 Thermoanaerobaculia bacterium
CCTCCCGGACGGCCGACGAATCGGGCTCGAAGCCCGCCCCCACCATGCTCCTGGAGCTCATGGAGGAGCTGGGTCGGACCTCCGACGAGACGTTGATGGTGGGGGACACCGTCCACGACTTGGAGATGGCGGCCAACGCCGCGGTCGACGCCGTGGCCGTCTGCACGGGAGCCGCCGGGCGCTCCGAGCTGGAGGAGATCTCGCCGGTGGCCTGCCTGGAGAGCATCGCGGAGCTCCGTCCCTGGCTCGCGGGATCTCCCCCGGGAGAGCGGGCCAGATCGTCGAGGGAGCGGAAGGGCCCTCGAGGCACGGAACCCGGCACCGGGATGGGATAGCCCGCCGCTCTCAAGACGAATCCGCCGGCGAGCCCCCCTCTACCCGAGTCTGCCGCTTTCCGCCTTTCTCCGGCACTTCCCCGGAGTTCAAGGGCTGTCTCGGAGCCGCCGGGCGCAAGCCTCGCAGCTCCAGGCACCTACCTCGGGTCACTCCCCAGACTCCTGCACCACCACAGCGACCTGCATCGGATGCGTTGCGCTCCCGGCAGGCTTCTCGATCTGCTTCCAATCGGACGACGATACTCTCGGTCGCAAGCCCGTCTCGGGGACCTACGGCCTCTCTCGCAACGAATCGTCAGAGATGTCCGGGGCGGGGCACTCGTGCCGGTCAGGGCACCGCACCCAGGGCGGGGCTGGGATAGTCCTGCGCCTGCCTCCGGGCCCGCTCCGCCCGTTCCTCGGCCGCCAGGGTTTCTTCCCCGGCCGAGACCTGCTCCCAGCCCCTCAGATGCCGGCGGGCGAGGCCGGTCAGGAACTCCAGGTGATCCTCCCGATCGTTGAGGCAGGGGACGAAGCGGAACTCCCCGCCTCCTGCGTCGAGGAAGATCTTCCGGTTCAGCCCGTCGATCTCCTCCAGGGTCTCCAGGCAGTCCACGGCGAAGCCGGGGCAGGCCACGTCCAGACGCCCGAGACCCTCCCGACCGAGGCGCCCCACCGTCACGTCGGTGTACGGCTTGAGCCACTCCTCCTTGCCGAAGAGGCTCTGGAAGGTGACCAGGGTCTTCTCCTCCGGCCAGTCCAAGCGTTCCCGGAGTAGCCGGCCGGTCTTCTGACAGTGGCAGTAGTAGGGGTCCCCGTTCCGGAAATATCGGAGAGGGATGCCGTGAAAGGAGAGGAGAAGCCGGTCCGGGGTGCCGTCGGCCTCCCACCGCTCCCGGATCGAGGCCGCCAGGGCGTCCAGGTAGCCCTCCTCGTCGTGGTATCCCTGAATGGTCCGGAGCTCCGGGACCCATCGCCAGGCCTTCAGCTCGTCGAATACGGCGTCGAAGACGGAAGCCGTCGACGTCCCCGAATAGTGGGGGTAGAGGGGAAAGACCAGGATCTTCCGACATCCCTTCTCCGCCAGCTCCCGTAGGGCTCCCCGCAGGGAGGGCTCTCCGTAGCGCATCCCCACGGCGGTATGGACCGCCGGTCCGATCCCCTCCCGGAGCCTCTCCTCGATCTCGCTCGCGATGGTCTCGGTATAGAGGAGCAGGGGGGATCCCTCCTCGGTCCAGATTTCCCGGTAGAGGGCGGCGGACTCCTTCGGCCGCCGAGTCAGGACGAAGAGGTTCAGGATCGGAAGCCACTTCCACTTCGGAAGCTCGATGACTCGCGGATCGGAGAGGAAGGGACGCAGATAGCGCCGCAACGCGGGAGCGGTCGGCTCGTCGGGGGTGCCGAGATTCGCCACCAGGATGCCCACGGCGGGACTCTGGCGATGGCTGACGTCCGGGGACCAGTAATCCATGGCGGAGCGGAGGATAGCACCGAGCTCCGAGTAGTCCACCTGGAGAGCGGCCGATCGGGGTGGACCCCGGGATCCAAACCATGCCTCCCCTCGTGTCCCAGTGCCCACCGGCGCTCGGGTACAGAGCGGGGCCCCTCCCGACTTCGACCGTTCGTCCAGTCCCGTCAGTCGGTTCCGAACCGTCGGAATAGCCGCCCCATCATCGAGTTGAAGGAGGCGGCGAGTCCCTCCGAATCCCGTTCCCTCACCCGGATCTCGAGCCGGTCCCCGTCCACCCGGTCCATGGCCTCCCGGACCTCCTGGACCTCCACCCGCCACCACTCGCCGATCAGATTGATCAGGTAGATCGCGACGAAGGCGCTCAGGAACGTGATGAGGAGGAGCCCCAGCTCCGTCGTTCGCGCCCGGGCGCTGGCCCTCTCGCTGGCCCGGACCATGGCCTCCTGGTTGAGCTCGAGGACGGCGTTCGCCGCCTCTTTGACCTCCTGGAAGAGGGGCACCAGGGTTCCGAAGTAGAGCTCCCGGCGGTCCTCCAGGGACCGAGACGGATCGAGCATCCGATCGAAGTTCGTCCGGAAGGCCCCGTATAGGCCCCGGAGCCGCTCGGTCTCGGCCCGCTCTCCCGGGATGGTGATGTTGTCGACGGCGATGTCGAGCTGGTTCTCGATCCGCTCGCCGTTCTCCGTCGCGATCTTCCGGCTCCTCTCGTCCTGCCCCTCCAGGGCCAGGATGGCGGCGCTGTCCAGGCGTTCGAGGCCCTCGTTGAGCTCCTGCATGGCCCGGAC
>JAWVZJ010000425.1:0-2550 GCA_033722255.1 Thermoanaerobaculia bacterium
CACCTCGGCGAAATCACCCGGACCCGAGCCTCCGGGGTAGACCGCCGCGCTCTTCCCGTTTAGGAGAACCAGGTCGGAGACCCCGTCTCCGGTCAGGTCGTGTTCCGTCCCGAACGAGGCGCCTTCGAGACCCCGGACCGATTTTTCCGGCGGCTCGAACCCACCACCGGCTCGGCGGCGGAAGGTCCAGACCGCCAGGCGCCCGTCCCCCATCCCCGGAGGCGCCAGGAGCAGCAGGTCCTCCACCCCGTCACCGTCCACGTCCCGGACCACGGCTTCGGCGTCCTGCCAGACGTTGATCTCGAGCCGCTCCTCCAGGATCGGAGCTACCGCGGCGCCGGGGGGCGCCGTCAGCGGGTAGAGACGAAACCGCTTGTCCGCCATCGGCCCGAAACCGGTCATGCTCTGGACCAGGAGATGGGGCTACCCGCCGAGGACGAGCGGCGACGCCGAGTCGACCTGCTCGGAGGCGGGGAATCTCAGGTCCAGCTCCCGCGATTCTCCCACCTCCGTGATCCACGCCAAGGGGATCCGAGGACCGTTTTTCTCCTCCCAGGCCAGCCATCCTCCGGAGAGTGGTCGAAGCCTCGGGCTCGAAAGGCGGACCCCCCAGGGCTCCCGCTCCGCCGAAACCGGAAGGGGAACCCGGGCTCGCACAGTAAACCCACGGCCATCCCCGCCCAGAATGCGGAGGGTCCCGGGCTCCGCCATGGCCGGCGGATGAGCGGAGCTCGGGGCCACGATCCCGCGGCGAGCCGGCCCCGTCCATCGCCCCCCGGTCGGGCCTTCCGGAGTGACTCTCACGAGCTCCAACGATCCGGGACTCCCGCGGATCCACCACCAGGCCTCCGGCGCCAGAGCCACCGGATCCGGCGACCCGTCTCCGTCGCAGTCGGCGCTGGCCACCTCCTCCACCGTCTCCGGCAACGGGAGGAGATCCAGGAGGAGCCGGGGACGTTCGCCGGCGACGAAGAGATGGAGTCGGGGTCTTTCCTCGCCCTCGGAGAGGAGCCATAGGCGGCCCTGCCCTGTCGGTGCCGCCGACACGAGCCGTCCCGGGAGATCCAGGCGCAGCGACGACGGCTCCTGCCCGAACGCGACCCCGCCTCCGCCGGCCCAGGGAAGAAGGCCCAGGAGAAGAAGACCCAGGAGAAGAAGACCCAGCACCAGCCCCTTCGGGGGAGAAGCTCTACCGAGAAGATCACTCCTCATGGCCTATCCCTCTCTCGCCGGGGGCTCCGGTGGGCAGTCCGCCGAGATCTGCAAACACCGGACCTCGCGTCCGACACTCCATCGATTCCCCGGGAGCCGCACCCCGCAGGGGGTGCCTGGGCCCCGCGCAGAGGGTAGGGGCTCATCCTTCGGATCGACACCACCGATCGCGGGTGGGCGACCATACCCGGTCTCGGGATACCTTCTGACCCAGCCCTGGGCGGACAGGTCCTGAAGAGCAGTGCTCGAACCCGGATCCTCCGGAACGACAGACCCGCCGGCGAGTCCCGGCACCGAGAGCCGCTGTCTCATCGTGGACTCCCCGCACCACTGAGGTAGACGTCGAGCCGCGTCGGCGGGACCATCGCCGGCTCGTTCCCCTCCAGTGGATGGGTCACCACCAGATCCGAGCGCCCGTCGCCGTCCAGGTCCTCCACCCGGACCAGCGCGGTGTGCGCCGGTTCGGCCCGGAGCGAGATCTCGAGATCGGGCCGGGATGGAAACCTGCATCCGGGAGCGCCCCGGTGCACCGAGATCTCCCGTCCCCGTCCCAGCTGAACGAAGTCGAACCGTCCGTCTCCGTCGAAGTCCCCTTCGAAGGAGGGCAGATCCCATACCTCCAGGTTCCGGATGTCCACCCGGAAGCGCCCCGAGAGATCCAGCCCCTCCACCCGCCGGAAGACCCCTTCGGACTCCTGGCACCAGAGGTGGAAATCCATGGGGAGGGTGACGCGTCCCAGGGCCAGCCCGCCCAGAAGCCGGGTGATGGAGATCCCCAGGGAGAGGGTGATCAGATCCTGTCTCCCGTCGCCGTCCAGGTCCCGGAAGCCCCCGGGGAGCCGGATGTCCGAGTCGCCTCCCGCCCCCGCGTAGCCCTCGATCCGGACCGTGATTCGGGGAGAGGGGGAGAGCTTCAGATCGGGAGTCGTCTCGTAGATTTGGAGCGTCCCCGGCGGCGACTCGGCCCAGTCGATGCTCTTCCGCATCCCCAGATCCCCGGGCTCCGGATCCTCCTGGACCGTGGCCACCTCCGCCCGCCCTCGTCCGTCGAGATCGGCAAAGGCCAGGACGTCGCCGACAAGGCCTTCGGAAGAGCCCAGTTCATCCTCCCCGGAAGTCCCCTCGACGTCGGTCTCGTGAGCACCGTGGTCGGCCTTCTCGCTGCCGATCGCCCGGTCTCCCTCGTCACCATCGCCGGATTCCGAAGCCCGATCTTCCGTTTCCTCGAACAAGGCCCGCGGAGCATCGAACCGCCCCTCTCCCCGGCCCTCGGACACCCAGGGCCGCCGCCACCCGTCCCGGGCATGCCTCCACACCAGATCCGGTCGACCGTCTCCG
>JAWVZJ010000426.1:0-2538 GCA_033722255.1 Thermoanaerobaculia bacterium
CCGTCACCGAGATCGTCGAGTGAACGAGGTCGAGTGAACGAAGGCTGATGACGGCGGACCGGGCCCGAGGGGCCCAGCCGCCGTCGAAGGAACGAAACCGATGGAAAACGAAAAGATTCGAATTCGCCTCAAGGCGTACGACTACCGGGTGCTCGACACCTCGGCCTACGAGATCGTCGACACGGCCCGGCGGACGGGGGCCCAGGTCGTGGGTCCGATTCCGCTGCCGACGCAGATCTCCAAGTACACCGTGAACCGGTCGCCCCACGTGGACAAGAAGTCCCGGGAGCAGTTCGAGATCCGGACCCACAAGCGACTGCTGGACATTCTGGAGCCCACGGGCCAGACCGTGGACGCCCTGATGAAGCTCGAGCTTCCGGCCGGGGTGGACGTCGAGATCAAGGCCTTCACGAAGTAAGGAGTCGTCATGGCGGGCATTCTTGGAAAGAAACTGGGCATGACCCAGGTCTTCGGGGACGACGGGGAGGCGATCCCCGTCACGGTTCTCGAGGTCGGGCCGTGCCTCGTGGTACAGCGGAAGACGACCGACCGGGACGGGTACGACGCGGTCCAGGTCGGCCTGGTCGAGGACCGGACTCCGAGGGGAGTGACTCGGCCGATGCAGGGTCATTTCGACAGGGCCGACGTGGCTCCCCTGCGCAAGCTGAAAGAGTTTCGGATCGACCCCGAGGCGGAGCTCTCCGCCGGGGACGAGATCAAGGCCTCCATCTTCGAGGAGGGGACCCTGGTCACCGTGACCGGGACCGCCAAAGGAAAGGGCTTCCAGGGCGTGGTCAAGCGCCACGGCCACCACGGAGGCAAGGCGACCCACGGATCGATGTTCCACCGGGCGCCCGGATCGATCGGCCAGGCTTCGGATCCCTCCCGCGTCTTCCCCGGGGTGAAGCTTCCGGGCCGGACGGGAGGCAACCGGGTGACGGTGAAGAACCTCCAGGTGGTCCGGGTGGACGACGAGAAGAACCTGCTCCTGGTGAAGGGAGCCGTGCCGGGGTCCAAGGGCTCCTACGTGGCTGTACGCCAGGCCCAGAAGAGTCGAGGAGCGTGACGATGAAAGTCCCCGTCAAGAACCTGGCCAACGACGTGGTCAAGGAGATCGACCTCCCGGAGGAGGTCTTCGGGGCTCCGTACAAGGAGCATCTGATCCACACCGTGGTCGAGGCTCTCCGTGCCGCCCGGCGCGCCGGGACCCACAACACCAAGCAGCGTCGGGGGGAGGTCCGGGGATCGACCCGGAAACCCTGGCGGCAGAAGGGGACCGGCAGGGCCCGGGCGGGATCGGTCCGGAGCCCCCTCTGGCAGGGAGGGTCGGTGACCCACGGTCCCAAGCCCCGGAGTTACGAGAAGCGAGTCTCGGCCGGGGAGAAGAAGAGCGCATTGCGGTCGGCCCTGGCCCAGAAGCTTCGGGAGGACGGGATTCTGGTCCTCGAGGATCTGGAGCTCGAGACCCACAAGACCGCGGCCCTGGCCGAGTCCCTGGCCGAGCTCGGACTCGACGACGAGAAGACCCTGATCGTCGAGCGCCGCGGCAACGACAATCTGGAGCTCGCCGCCCGGAATAATCCCCAGGTCAAGACCGTGGACGCCCTGGCCGTCAACGTGTACGACGTGATCGATCGCAGGGTGGTCTTCACGGAAGAGGCCCTGGATCGCCTCCTGGAGGTTCTCTGATGCGACTCGAAGACGTCCTGCGGAAACCGTTGCTGACGGAGAAGATCATGGATCTGAAGGAGGAGACGAACGTCGTCGCCTTCGAGGTGGCCTCCGACGCCAACAAGATCGAGATCAAGAAGGCGGTGGAGGCCCAGTTCAAGGGGGCGAAGGTGGCCGACGTCCGGGTGTTGCGGATGCACGGGAAGCTCCGCCGCCAGGGGCAGTACGTCGGCCGGACCCCGGACTGGAAGAAGGCCTACGTCCGCCTCACCGACGACTCCAAGCCCATCGATTTCTTCGAAGGTGTCTGACCAGAGAGCCTCGACGCGAGAGCACGACGAGAGATAGCGAATCCAGATCAGGAGCGCTCTAGAGACCATGCCCATCAAGAAGCTGAAACCCACGAACTCGGCGAGCCGGGAGAAGACCTACCCGGACTTCCAGGAGATCACCCGATCCGAGCCGGAGAAGTCCCTGACCGAAGGAAAGTCCGGGTCCGGAGCCCGGAACAACAAGGGGCGGACGACGGTGCGATTCCGTGGAGGCGCGCACAAGCGCCGCTACCGGATCATCGACTTCAAGCGAGACAAGGACGGCGTTCCGGCCAAGGTGGCGAGCATCGAGTACGATCCCAACCGGTCGGCTCGGATCGCTCTCCTCCACTACGCCGACGGAGAGAAGAGGTACATCCTCTGGCCCAAGGGGCTGGCCGTCGGGGAGACCGTCGTGTCGGGTCCGGAGGCCCCGGTCGATCTCGGGAACGCGTTGCCGCTCCAGCGGATCCCCCTGGGGACCGTGGTGCACAACGTGGAGCTCAGGATCGGCAAGGGGGGCCAGATGGTCCGGGCGGCGGGATCCGGAGCCCAG
>JAWVZJ010000427.1:0-2528 GCA_033722255.1 Thermoanaerobaculia bacterium
CCCTGATCTTCCACGACGTCCTCCTCCTCAAGGAGTCCCTGGCCGCCAGCCTCACCGCGGTCCTCCTCTACGCGCTGACCCGGGAGGAGCTCGACCGCCGATGGTGGCCGTGGCTCGGGACCGGAGTGGTCTGGGGGCTGGTAAGTCTCCTCCGGGAGAACGCCGTTCTCCTCCTGCCGATCCTGGCCCTCCTGATCTGGATCCGCCGGAAAAGCTGGCGGGGCCTCGGTGCCGCCCTGGGAGGACTCCTCCTGGGCTTCTCCCTGGTGATCGCTCCCTTCGTCCTCCGGAGCCTGGCCCTCACCGGCTCCCCCCTGCCGACCCACAATGCCGGGTTCAACTTCTACATCGGCAACAACCCGGAAGCCAGCGGAACCTACCGCTCCATCGTGGCCGGAAAGACGACGCCGGAGGCCGAAAGCCGGGAGCCGATTCGACTCGCCTCTCGACTGGCGGGAGGTCGGTTGACCCCCCAGGAGGCCTCCCGGTTCTGGCTGGCGAGGAGCCTCCGATGGATGGCCGCGGAGCCGGGAGAGTTTCTCCTCCTCCAGCTCCGGAAGCTCGGGCTCTTCTGGCGCTTCTACGAGTGGCCCGACGCCGTCGACTACTACTGGATCGAAAAGAGGTCACCTCCCCTTCGGGGCGCCTTCGTCGAATTCGGGGCCCTGGCGGTGTTGGCCGTCTCCTCCCTCTGGTTCCTCCGGCGGCGCCTCCGGCTCTGGGCCCCGATCCTCCTCCTGGTGGTCGGATGGACCCTGGCCACGATCGCCTTCTTCGTGTTCTCCCGCTTCCGCATTCCGATGCTACCGGCCCTTTGCCTCCTGGCCGGGGTCCCCCTGGTCCGCTGGTATCGGGCCCTCTCCTCCCGTCGGAGAGCGGTCTCGATCCTCGGCGGCCTCGGAATCGCCGGTGCCCTTCTCTTTCCCCATCTCCTGGGGTTCGAGCCCAACCGGCAGCTGGTGGCCTACAACCTCGGCGGGATCTACAGCTCCCGGGACCAGCCGGAGCGGGCCCGGACGCAGTATCTGATCGCCCTGGACGAGGCCCCGGAGAATCCCCTCCCCCTCCTCCGACTGGGCGACCTCGCCTTCCGGGGGGGGGATCTCGCTCGCGCCGTGAGCTGGTACCGACGGGCCACCGAGGTGGCCCCGGACTCGGACGACGCCTGGGCCCTCTACGGTCGAAGCCTGGTCTTCCGGGGTCGCTTCGACGAGGCCCGGGAGCCGTTGGAGCGATCCCTGTCGTTGAACCGAGGGAACATCACCGCCCTCCACGGTCTCGGCCTCCTGGCCCTGACCCGGGAAGATCTCGACGAGGCCCGGAGGATCCGAAACCGGATCCGGACGGTGTCCCCCGGGCATCCCGCCGCGAGGCATCTCGCAGCGCGGATCGAGACCCGCCAGGAGAATCCGCCCCGGGAGCCTCCCGGAGTCCGGTGATCGCTCCTCGACGCTGGAGGGGAGGGACGCTCCTCGTGCCCCGGCATTCCCGCCCCGGTTCCCGGGCCCGTGCACGGTTGAGCGGTGGGCTTCCGGTCCAGCCACGATTCGCGGTGAATCCCGAGGCTCGGATCTTCGCTGGTAAGATTCCGGGCCGAGCCATGGATCTGGCGAGGAAGAACGCTCTCGTGACCGGTGGAGCCGTCCGGCTCGGGAGATCCCTGGTGACCTTCCTCGCCGAGGAAGGGTGCGGGGTAGCCGTGCATCATCACTCCTCCGCCTCCGAAGCCGAGGCCCTGGTGAGCGAGCTCCGGTCCCAGGGCCGGGACGCGGTCTCCCTCCAGGGGGATCTGGCCGACCCCAGGGTGCCCGAGATCCTCGTCCGGGAGGCGATCCGGGCCCTGGGCTCCCTGGAGATCCTGGTGAACAGCGCCGCCGTCTTCCCGGACCGGGGGCTCGCGGAGACCGACGCCGAGAGCTGGGACGCCCAGATGGCCGTGAATCTCCGGGCACCGTTTCTCCTGTCCCGGGCCTTCGCCGAAACCCTGGGAGGGGCCAGGGGATCGATCCTCAACCTCACCGACAACAGGGTCCATCGACCCGCCGGAGACCATTTCGCTTACCGCCTCTCGAAGGTCGGCCTGTCGGAGATGACGAGGATGCTCGCCGCCGAGCTCGCCCCCGGCGCGACCGTCAACGCGGTGGCCCTGGGAGCGATCCTCCCCCCCCCCGGGGAGTCCCGCTCCGACTTCGAGGCCCGGGTCCGGGACTCGGTTCCCCTGGGCCGGGCCGGCGGGCCAGGGGCCCTGGTCGCCGCCGCCCGCTATCTTCTCACCAGCGATTTCGTCACCGGCGCCGTGCTGCCGGTGGACGGAGGGGAGTATCTGTGACCAACGAGACGCGCCGCGACCGAATCTTCATCCGGGATCTCCTGGTGCGGGGGATCCTCGGGATCAAGCCCGACGAGCGGACGAAGCGCCAGGACATCCTGATCAACGTGGAGGTCGAGGCCGACCTCGGACCGGCAGCCCGAAGCGACAGCATCGAGGATGCCGTCAACTACCGGAGCATCTCCAAACGGATCATCCG
>JAWVZJ010000428.1:0-2521 GCA_033722255.1 Thermoanaerobaculia bacterium
GGCCGTATGGAATTCGGTGTCGCTGCTCATGATCGTCGTCTCCTCAGGGAAGGGGTGCGGGGCCCAGGCTGAGGATCTCGGCCAGACCCCAGCCGGTGTAGAACACGAACATCACCAGGAGCCCCGCCAGGAGCAGGAGAAACGGTCGCTCGAACAACCGCTGTCCCAGGGGAATCTCGTCCTCGGTCTCTCGGGGTCTCGGCATCTGGAATCCTCCGTCTCGTTCGGCCCGTCCGCGGGCGTGTCTCGAAGTGGGAGCCACCCTAAGGGGTGGGAAGGGAGCCGTGCCATGACGTCGGTCATGTGGCGAGATCTCCGTCCCGCCGCGTATGCTGGGGATACAGGGTTGGAGCCCGTCGGAGGCCGAAGGCGGCAGGCAAAAAAAACCCGGCCGGAGCGACACCGGCCGGGGCGCGACGGTGGCCGAAGAGACGATGGCAGAGATGCCGGCCTCTCCTCCGTCACCCAGGGCGACCCGGCTTGCCGGGCCGATGGGTGACCAATCGCGGAGAACCGTAACCGGGGATCTCCGGCGCCCGTATGATCTTCGTCATATGACCAGGGGGTCGATCAGGACTCGGTGGTAGCGTGGAGCCGTGACGACCGTGATGCCCGCCACCTTCGAAGAGCGGCATCCCCTGAAGGGAGCGCGCTACTGGAGCCGGGAGGCCCCGGACGGTCCCTGGGACGTGATCGTGGTGGGCTCGGGCATGGGAGGATTGGGTACCGCGGCCCTCCTCTCCGATCTCGGCCAGCGGGTCCTGGTCCTCGAGCAGCACTACGTACCGGGCGGTTTCACCCACGCCTTCAGCCACGGTGGGTACGTCTGGGACGTGGGGGTTCACGCCGTCGGGCAGGTGACCTCCCACACGATCTCCGGGCGCCTCCTGAGTCACCTGACCCGGGGGGACCTCCGGTGGTCCTCCCTCGGACCCGTATACGAGGAGTTCCACTTTCCCGGCGGATTCCGGGTCGACTTCCCCGACGATCCGGAGGCGTTCCGGCGGAACCTGGTGGAGGCGTTTCCCGGGGAGGCCGACGCCATCGACCGGTATCTCTCGCTGGTGGACGAGGTCGCCCGCTCCATGCGGGGTCATCACCTGGCGAAGGTCGTGCCGTCCTGGGCGGCGCCCCTGGCAGAGCCGGTCCTGGGCCGCCGGTCCCGACGGTGGATCTCCCGGACGGTGGAGGAGATCCTCTCCGAGGTGACGGCGGATCCGAGGCTTCGAGCCGTTCTCACCGCCCAGTGGGGCTACTACGGAACCCCTCCCGGCCGGGCCTCCTTCGCCATCCAGGCCCTGATCACCCGACACTTCCTCCACGGAGCCTGGTATCCCGTCGGGGGAGCTCAAGAGATCGCCCGATGCCTCACACGGACCGTGGCCGAGGCCGAGGGCTGGACCCGGATCGCCACCGAGGTGGAGAGGATCCTGGTCGAGGACGGAGGGGCCGCCGGCGTCGTCCTCGCTGACGGCGAGACGATCCGGGCACCCCGGGTGGTGGTGGCCTCCGGGATCGGGACCGCCGTACGCCGTCTCCTCCCCGAGGAGCTGGCCTCCACGTCCTGGGCGGAGGCCGTCCGGGAGATCGGGCCGGGTCCGGCCCACGTCTGCCTCTACCTCGGACTCACCGGAGACCCGCGGACGGTGGGCGCCTCCGGGGCCAACCAGTGGTTCTACCGGACTTGGGATGCCGAGAAGTCCCTCTGGGAGGTCGCTCCCGGACGCGAGATTCCGGAGGCTCCAGTGCTGTACACCAGCTTCCCTTCCCTCAAGGATCCCGCCCACGATCCCGGAGGGGAGGAGCGGCACACGGCCGAGGTGGTGACCTTCGTGCCCTGGAACGTCTTCGAAGGTTGGTCCGGGAGCCGGTGGCAGCGCCGGGGCGAGGACTACGAGAGATTCAAGGAGCGACTGGAGCGCCGCCTCCTGGAGCAGATCCTGGATCGAGTCCCCGGTCTCCGACCGATGGTGGATCACGTCGAGCTCGGCACGCCCCTGTCCACGGAGTTCTTCTGCCGCCCTTTGGCGGGATCGATCTACGGTCTGGAGGCCACGCCCCGGAGGTTCCTCTGCCGGTGGCTCCGGGCACGCTCTCCGATTCCCGGGCTCTACTTTTCCGGCAGCGACGTCACCTCCGGGGGGGTCATGGGCGCCTTCGGGGGAGGCCTCCTCGCCGCCCTGGCCATGGAGCCCCTCTCCGTCGTTCGACTCCTCCGATCCCTCGGGCGCTGAGCCGAATCCGCCCCGAGCCCCGGAGACTCGTCTCCGTCGACGTCGGCAGCACGATGGCCTGCCGGGATGGATCCGAAGGAGAACCGGGGCGAAAGAGGACCCCGGGGTCCAGGACCCGTCATTCCTCGACCGAGCCCGGGAGCTCCTGGAGCGGGCCGTGGAGGCCGAGCCGAAGGACAGCCGCTAGGTTATCGCTGGCGAGCGCCCTCGCGAAGCTCGGCGAGACCGAGAGAGCCGTGCGGGAGGCGGAGCGGGCGGTGGAGTCGTTCCCGCTGACCGAGGACGCC
>JAWVZJ010000429.1:0-2520 GCA_033722255.1 Thermoanaerobaculia bacterium
ACCGGGATCCGGCTTCCGTCCCGGGTCACGACGACATCCACCGGAGCGGGCTCCTCGGCCGGAGACGTCCCCTCCCTGCCGTGACGAATCGACCCGGCGAAGGGCCCCCTCTCCAATCTGAGGACTTCGCTCAGGGCCTTCCCCGACGCCTCACCCTGGGTCCAGCCGGTCAACCCCTCCGCGACGGGGTTGATGTACGTGATCTTGCCGTCGGCGTCGGTGGTGAACAGCGCGTCCCCGATGGAGCGGACCGTGGCCGCGAGCCACTCCCGGTTCTCCCGCAACCGCCGCTTCACCCGGGCCGTTCGTTCCTCGGCCCGGGCGATGGCCAGCACGTACCGAACGCTCAAGCCGAGACGATCCGGAGAGATCCCCCCCCGGGGCACGACATCCTGGACGCCGAGCTCCATGAGCCGCGAGCCTTCGTCCGGACGATCGTCCCTCCCGATGACCACGACCGGAACACCGGGGATCTCGTCCCGGATGCTCCGGATTCGATCGATCCCGGCCTCTTCCTCCGACTCCGAGATGTCGACGAAGAGAACGTCCGACATTTCCGGCCCGGGCCCTCGCTCCGGCAGCTCCTCCGGTCTGATTCCCCGGATCCGGAGAGTCATCCCGGTCTCCTCGAGCGCTCGGCACAGCCGTTCCCGGCTCTCCCCCGACGCCACCACGAGAACGCGGATCCCGTCGGTCACGGGAGCCGATCCCGGTCCAGGAACTGCATGAGCCCCAGACTGTAGCAATCTCGTCTTCCCGTCCCGCGACTCGACGCAAGAAACCGTTCGACATCACCGGATCGAGGGTCCGGGACAACCTGTCCAGCCAGGGTCAGGACTCGTACTCCTTGAGCCGGTTGTAAAGGGTCCGGACGCTGACTCCGAGGCTCTCGGCCGTGTCCTTGCGGCTCCCCTCGTTGCGCTCCAGCGTGGCGAGGATCAACCTCCTCTCCGCCTCCGCCACCGTCATTCCCACCCGCACGTCCACCGAGGGTCCCCGTGGACCCTCCTCTCCGGTGATCTCCGGGGGGAGAGCATCGACATCGATCTCCTCCCCCGCCAGGATGTAGGCCCGCTGCATCACGTTCTCCAACTCCCGCACGTTCCCCGGCCAGCGCCAGCCCTCCAGAGCGGAGATCGCCGCCACCGTCAGCCGCTTTTCGGTCGCCTGTCCCCGATTCATCTCCTCCAGGAAATGCCGGGCCAACAGCTCGACGTCACCGGCCCGTGCCCGCAGGGGTGGGAGCGTGATCGGAAAGACGTTGAGACGGTAGAGGAGATCCTTCCGGAGCGTCCCCTCCGCCACTGCCTCCTCGGGATTCCGGTTCGTGGCGGCGATCACCCGGACGTCGACCTCCACCTCGCGGCTTCCCCCGACCCGGAGGAGCTTCCCTGTCTCCAGGATCCGGAGCAGCTTCGCCTGGGCTCCGATCGGCATCTCCGTGACCTCGTCGAGGAAGAGCGTCCCCCCCGAAGCCCGCTCGAAATGACCCCGATGTCGACGTTCGGCCCCGGTGAAGGAGCCCTCCTCGTGCCCGAAAAGCTCACTCTCGATCAGACTCTCCGAGATCGCCCCGCAGTTCAACGCCAGCAAGGGAGAATCCCGGCGGGGGCTCAGACGATGAACGGTCTCTGCCACCAGCTCCTTTCCCGTACCGCTCTCCCCGACGACGAACGCGGTCGTCCCGGTCGGGGCCACCTTGGCGATCAGATCGTAGATCCGTTGCATGGGTGGAGACTTGCCCACCATGGTCCCGAACCGACCGAGCTCCCGGAGCTCGGTCCGAAGGGCCCCGACCTCGCGCTTGAGCTCCCTCGCCTTCTGGAGCCGGGCCAACAGCGTTTTCAACCGAGCCACGTCCACCGGCTTGGTCAGGTAGTCGTAGGCGCCGCGGCGAAGGGCCTCCACCGCCGTCTTCACGGTCGCCTGGCCGGTGACAAGGATCACCTCCACGTCCCGGCGCTCCTCCAGCTCCTCCAGGAGCTCGTTCCCATGTCCGTCGGGAAGGACGAGGTCCAGGAGGATGACATCGGGGGGCCTCCCCCCCTCGGCGAGGACCGATCGCGCCTCGGCCAGACTCTCCGCCTCCCGGGTGCGGAATCCCTCGGCCGCGACGAGATCGGAGAAGGCGCCACGAAACTCCGGGTCATCGTCGACGAGGAGGGCGTCCGGTGCGTGGGGGTCCATGGTGCTCATCCTAGTCCCGGGCCCCGACCTCGCCGGCGCGAAGCGTCGTGGTCCCGGCCGGCAGAGCTTGCCGTCCGGCAAGGCCGAGTCGGCAACGGACGCCGGCGAACCGGGCGGCTCTGCACGCTTCCGATGAAAGTGGGGACCGGCAAAGGCGGGCGGCTCCGGTCCTCCCGGCGCAACGAGACCGATGGCACGGAAGGTGCAGATAGACCGTTCGAGGCCGGTTCTCGATCCGGTTTCCCACGGCGGACCGACCCGGAGGAACGAGACCATGGAAAGAAACACCACCTACCCGTCCCGTCGACGATTGGACGAGATGACCACCGAGGT
>JAWVZJ010000430.1:0-2496 GCA_033722255.1 Thermoanaerobaculia bacterium
TCCATGGAGGACCTGAACGCCGCGACCCTCGAGGATGTCCACGAGTGGTTCGAGACCTACTACGGAGCCGCCAACGCGGTGGTCGCGGTGGCCGGGGACGTGGAGCCGGAGGACGTGAAGCGCCGAGTGGAGGAGTACTTCGGCGACATCCCCTCCGGACCCCCGTTGGTGAAGCCCGAGGTGAATGTGGCCCGGAGGACCCAGGAGTCCCGGCACGTGATTCAGGACCGGGTGCCCCAGGCCCGGGTGTACAAGGCCTGGAACGTCGCGGCCTACGGAAGCCCCGACGTCGAATATCTGGATCTCGCCAGTGACGTGCTCACCGACGGGAAGAGCTCCCGGCTCTACAAGCGCCTGGTCTACGACGAGCAGATCGCAACCGACGTGTCCTCCTTCAACTACAGCCGGGAGCTCGGCGGGCTCTTCATCGTGTGGGCCACGGTCCAGCCCGGGGGGGACCTGGCCGCGGTGGAGGAAGCCCTCGAGGAGGAGATGGTCCGGTTCCTCCAGGAAGGGCCCACCGAGGCCGAGGTCGACCGGGCCCGGTCCAGCCAGCGGGGGAGCTTCCTCCGGGGAATCGAAAGGGTCGGAGGATTCGGTGGCAAGTCCGATGTCCTGGCCGCCAGCCAGGTCTACCTGGGAAGCCCCGATGCCCACGAGGAATCCCAGGCCCGGATTCTGACCGCCACCACGGAGGATGTCCACTCCACGGCGAAGCAGTGGCTCTCCGAGGGTGCCTTCACCCTGGAGGTTCACCCCTTCCCGGAGTACACGACCACCGAAAGCGTGGTGGATCGATCGGAGGGAATTCCGGAGGTCACGGAGTTTCCGGAGGGTGAGCTCCCGGACCGGCAGGAAACGACCCTGGACAACGGGATGAAGGTGATCGTGGCCGAGCGCCACGCCGTGCCCGTGGCCTCCATGACTCTCCTGCTCAATGCTGGATACGCCGCCGATCAGTTCGGGACCCTGGGCACCGCGGATCTCGCCCTCTCCATGCTGGACGAGGGCACCGAGACCCGGAACGCCCTGGAGATCTCCGACACCCTGGACCGCCTGGGGGCCACCCTCTGGGCGAGCTCCGACCTGGACACCTCCCAGGTCTCCATGACGCTGCTTACCGAGAACCTCGGTGAGTCCCTGGATCTCTTCTCCGATGTGGTCCTGAATCCGGCGTTTCCGGCCCAGGAGTTGGAGAGGCTTCGGAAGCAGCAGATCGCCGCCATTCAGCGGGAGAAGACCCGACCCGTGACGATGGCCCTGCGCGTCCTCCCGGAGCTTCTCTACGGAGAGGATCACGCCTACTCGATGCCCTTGACCGGATCCGGGACCGAGGAGTCGGTGGCCGGGATCGGGGTCGAGGATCTGGCGGAGTTCCACTCCACCTGGTTCCGCCCGAACAACGCGGTGCTGATCGCGGTCGGTGACGTGACAATGGAGGATCTTCTGCCCCGGATCGAAAGGCGCTTCGCAGGATGGGAGACGGGAGAGATTCCGGAGAAGAATCTCGGGGAGGTGAGCCACCGGGAGGAGTCGGTGGTCTACCTGATCGACCGTCCGGACTCGGAGCAGTCGATCATTCTCGCCGGTCACGTGGCGCCGCCGAGAAGCGATCCGGACGATCTGGCCATCGACGCCGTCCACTCGATCCTGGGTGGAAGCTTCACGGCCCGGATCAATATGAACCTCCGGGAGGACAAGCACTGGTCCTACGGAGCCCGGACTCGGCTCATGGACACCGCCGCCCAGCGGCCTTTTTACGTCTACGCTCCGGTGCAGTCGGACAAGACGAAGGAGTCGATGGCGGAGATCCAGAAGGAGCTGAAGGGGATCCGTCCCGAGGGCGGCGAGCCTCCCACGGCGGAGGAGCTGGAGAAGATCAAGGACAAGAAGATCCTCACCCTCCCCGGCCGGTGGGAGACGAACCGTGCCGTCCTCACCGACATCGTGGAGATGGAGCGCTTCGAGCTTCCCGCGGACTACTGGGAGACGTTCGCCGGCGAGGTCCGGGCCCTCACCCTGGTCAACGTCAGCGAGCAGGCCGAAGCCGTGGTGAAGCCGGACCGTCTGGTCTGGGTCGTGGTCGGCGACCGCTCGGAGATCGAGGAGGGGATCCGTGAGCTCGACCTCGGGGAGATCCGGTACCTCGATGCGGATGGGAACCCGGTCGAAGCGGGCGGCGCATCGTAGCGGGCACCCCCTTTGGAGGGGACCCGGCCGGGGTCTTCGGAGGATCCGCTCGTCAGCCGATCCAGACCGCCCGGCCGGGAGACCCGTCGCCGACTACTCTGAAAAAGGGCCCCGCACTTGTGCCCTGCGAATCTCCCGCCGTGGTTTCGTCAGTCGAAACGGGCCCATTTTCAGAGTAGTCGCCTACCCCGGATTTCTCACGAGGGTTCGTCGCGAGATGTCGTAGGTGCCTGTAGATGCAAGGCTTGCGACGGAGGGCGACGCAGGCGTACTGGAGGTACGTCGAGGAGCCCGCAGGGAGCGTAA
>JAWVZJ010000431.1:0-2490 GCA_033722255.1 Thermoanaerobaculia bacterium
CTTCGTGGTCCTCCTCTCTCCCTTCCTCGCTCTCCACGAGGAGATCGGACCGGTCGAGTGGCCTCCCTGAAGGCTTCAGGTCATGGAATCCAACTTCTTCGAGACGATCACGAAGCACCTCCGGACTCTCCGGGGATCCTCCCTGCTCCAACTCTCTCCCGAGCTCGCCCATGTGGATGACGACGACGCGCAGACCGTCCAGGACCTCCACTGCCTCGAGGTGGTAGTACTCCCAGAGAGCGACGCCGAGCTGGAGAGGATAGCCGTGAATGCGCTCGATCCATCGGCCCACCTGGACCGGATCTCGGATCGCGAGGGCTACCACGGTGTGGGTGAGGTAGGGACGCCAGAGTGAGGAGGTGAGACAAAAGACCGGGTCCTCGGCGACCCACGGCGCGTTCTCCTCGGCTCGTTCGAGCCACCCGGCGACCATCCGATCGAGATCCGAGACGGCCGCGGCGGAGATCTCCGAGCTCCTGAACTGGAGGGGCGAATCCCATGCGGTTCCCGCCAACTCCAGCGCTCGATCATTGATCGACGGAAGGCTCTCCGGACCATCGTCGGCCGAGGGGAAGGGCCCAGAAAGATCCCCGACACTCCGGGAGGCCAGCGGCTGGAATCCCATCCGTCGGAGCGCCTCCGCCAGAGTCTCGGTGCCCGAGCCGAAAGGTCCCGAGACGAGGATCCCGGTTGGCGACTTCGTTCCGGGCGCACCATCCGAGCTCCGTTCCGTCGAGCTCATGGCTCGGAGGCGGAGGAGTCCTGCGGCGCAGGAGACATCCCACTCGGTCGTCCGCTACCCACCGGAATTCCCTCGATCGATTCAGCCGTCGGCATCGGCCCATCCATCGGCCAAACGGCTACCGCGTTCGATCCCGATCCGTTCGATCTGGTCGCCCAGGCCCGCGAGGCGTGCTTCCTGTACATCCAAGACTCCTCGCGACCGTTCCATGACCCTCCGTTCGTGGGCCACCTGCTCCTCGATCTGCTCCAATCTCCGCCAGCTCGCCCCCAACGGTCCGAGCTCCCCGATCTCCTCTTCCGACTTCATTTCGGTGTCGGCAAGGACGAGTCGCTCCTCCCGCTCGATGAGGGCCTTCCGGGCCTCCGAGAAGAACTCCAGGAGCTCTCGGCTGTCCGAGGAGAGGATCGAAGCGGGTTCCCGACTCCGATTTCCCGCCAGAAAGGCGAGGAGATCCCCTCGCCGCTCGTTGAGGTAATCGTGTTCGACAATAGCCTCTCCCCGAGCCCGAAAGAGGTCGGTGGACACGAAGCTCTCGACGGTACCGGCCGGAGGTTCCCGCAACTCCGCAGTGCCGCCGAGCTCCGAAAGACGGGTCTGGAGCCACCGAGCCGTCTCCACCGGCCGCTGCAGCAGCTCCTCGTAGCCCACCACGATCCTCGGTATCCCGCGTGTGACTCGCAGGGCGGAGAGATTGTACAGCTCCCACAAAGCGACACCCACCGACGGGGGTATCCCGTCCCGAAGATGCAGAGATTCTGCAACCTGTCCCGGACGCCGATGGGGAATGACCGCCACAGGCCGCTGGAGGAACGGACTCCAGAAGGGCAAGACCAAGGCCAGACGAGGATCCTTCAGGACCCAGGGACCATGCTCGGTCAGTCCGGTCACGATCTCTTCCACCCGCGCCTGGAGACGGCGAGCCTCTCGGGAGGGAAGATGTTCGGGCTCGATCGGCCCGAGGACCGAAAACCAGGAGCAGTGGGCGGCGGCGAAGATCTCCCTGTTGAGTCGGTACGCGTCCCGCCGTTCCCAGAAACCCTTGGGGTTGTCCGGCTTCGCGGGCAACAAGTCGGATTCGTCGCCGAGATGACACCCCATGAGATTGATGAGCCGGGTCACGACCGAAGTCCCCGACCGGTGCATCCCGAGAACGATGACTTGAAGTCGACTCATCGATCGTGCTCCACGCGCCTCCTGCGAGTACACCGCTCCCGGCGACGAAGGAGGACTTCAAACGGTTCCTTGACAGTGGTCATGTCGGTCGCTCATCATAGCTTGCCAGCGCCCGACGAACTCGATCACTCCAACTTCCCCGACTTTCGCACCCGACTCTAAGCCTTGCGAATCATCGCTCTCCTGGCGACCTACAACGAAGAGCGCTTCATCGTGCCCTGTCTGGAGCATTTCTTTCGTCACGGCGTAGAGGTCTACCTGATCGACAACGAGTCGAAGGATCGGACGGTCTCCCTCGCACGACAGTACCTCGGCCGCGGGCTGGTGGGTCTCGAGACGCTCCCGCGTGGTGGAGTGTACGAGTGGGAACCGATCCTCGAGCGAAAGGAGCAACTGGCCGACGAGCTCGACGCCGACTGGTTCATGCACGCCGACGCCGACGAGATCCGTCTTCCCCCCCCTTCCTTCCGAACCCTGGCCCAGGCGTTCACCGCCGTCGACCGACAGGGGTTCAACGCGGTGAACTTCCTCGAGTTCACCTTCGTACCCACCCGACAACGGCCGAACCACGA
>JAWVZJ010000432.1:0-2479 GCA_033722255.1 Thermoanaerobaculia bacterium
CCAGGCACTCGTCGCCCAGGGACGGCTTCGCACCCTGACCGGAACCCTCGCCTACGACACCCGGAACGACCGGGAAGAGCCGACCCACGGTTGGTGGATCCGGGCCCGATCCACCGTCGGCTTGAGCGGCGCGGCGGCGATCCCCGGACACGTGAGCCCGTATGCTCCGGGGCCGGAGGGCAGCGATCCTCCGTCCGTCTCCCCCGTCCCCGCCCAGGACGTGGATGCCACGTTCACCGCCGGCTTCGTCGATGCCCGTCGGTACAACCGCGTGGGTCCGACCTCCGAGCTCGTGCTCCGGACGGTCCTGGGAGGCTCCTTTACCGGCGACGCGCTCCCTCCCCAGTACCAGCACGCCCTCGGGGGAGAGGGATCCCTTCCCGGCTTCCAGCTCTTCTCCCTGGACTGCGGTGCCCGATCTGCGACCGGGGGACTCGCCCTGGAGGGAAGCGCTACCCGGGAAGAGGTCTTCCCCCTCTACGGATGTGATCGCATGGCCCTCTTCCAGGCGGAGTTCCGCTGGGATGTGGGCTGGACCCTGGACCTCGGCACCGTCGGACGTGGAGGGGGAGACGAGGGGGAGACACCGAGCTGGGGATCGGGCGTCGAGCTGAGGCCACGGTGGGCCGCCTTTCTCAACGCGGGCCGAGGCTGGAGCGACAGCCTGGTCGGTGACCCCTTCACCCGGTCCGATGAGAGCACGCAGCTCGACGTGGGAGTCGGCCTCACGGTCAGGAATCTGGGGCTCTACCTGGCTCAGCCACTCACGGGAGACGGTCGTCGACCGAACTTCTTCGTTCGCCTCGACCACCGTTTCTGAGAGTCCCGGGTCCGGGAGCTTCCGTGGTTCTTCTCCTCCTCTTCGGGCTGATCCTGGCCGGAGGGGTTGCTGCCCCCCTGGACGCCCAGGAGGAACGCTCTCCACCCGTACAGGCGCAAGAGGAGCCCCTCCGCCTCGAAGTGCTGGAGGGAGGGGATATCGCCATCCGTCTCGGAGACCTCCTCTCGGACCCGGCTCTGGTGGACGCCCTGGAGTCGGGCCTACCCCTCCGCTTGGAGATCCTCACCCAGCTCTGGCGGGATGGATTCTTCGACAGTCAGGTGGGCCAGTTCCTCTGGCGTGCGAATGTCTTCTACGACGTGCTCGATCAGCAGTTCGTGCTCCAGGTGGACGGGCCTCCGGGCGGCCGAGGCACGGACTCGGAGGAGCCCTCCGGAACCGACGGAAGTCCCGGTCTCGACGATGCGGGGGCGGGCATGGTCCGGACGTTCGCCGGCGTGGACGAGCTCCGGAATGCACTCCCACGGGTCATCGAGCCGCCCCTCGGCCCCGAGGTGGAGGGCCGTTACTACTATCTGTCGAGGCTGTCGGTGGAGACCCTCTCCCTCTCGGACCTGGAGGAGCTGCGCCGTTGGCTGAGGGGAGACCTTGCTCCCGCCATTTCGGGGGACGGGGACGTGGAGGGGGCAGCGGAGCGGGGTCTCCGAAGAACCGTGATCCGGCTCCTGGGAATGCCCACTCGCCGGTTCGACGCCCGGACCTCCACCTTCGAGCACTCTCCGGACGAAGGCGGCTGATGCGGTGGAGTGGAGGGAGAGATGTCCGGAGCCTCAGAAGGAGGCGCTCCGAACGGTGACCTCCCGGACGAATGCTTCGTCGAGCTCGACCCCGATGCCGGTCGCGGTGGGTACCCGGAGGCCCCCGTCCTCCAGCACGAAGGGCGGATCCACGAGATCCCGCTCCCAATAGCGAGCGCTCTCGGACAGGTCTCCCGGAAGGGTGAAGCCGGGAAGGCTCGCCAGGGCCAGATTGTGCGCCCTTCCCACGCCGGACTCCAGCATCCCACCGCACCACGCCGCCACGCCCCGGTCGAGGCAGAGGTCGTGGGTCCGCACCGCCTCGCCGAGCCCGCCCATCCGGCCGGGCTTGATGTTGACGATCCGGCATGCCCCGAGCTCCAGCGCCACTTCCAGGTCGGCGACGCACGTCAGGGACTCGTCGAGACAGAGAGGGGTATCGAGGGTCTCCTGAAGGCGGGCATGACCCAGCAGGTCGGCGGCGGGCAGAGGCTGCTCCAGCATGACGAGGCCGAAGGCGTCGAGCTCCTTCAGGAGAGAGGCGTCCTCCAGACCGTACGCCCCGTTGGCGTCGGCCAGGAGATCCACTTCCGGCCCCAACCGGCTCCGCACAGCGTCCAGGATCTCCACGTCCCGGCCCGGGCCGATCTTGACCTTCACCCGCCGATATCCCCGGGACACGTGACCCTCCACCGTCCGGAGCAGCTCCTCCAGGGACGACCGGAAGCCCACGCTGACCCCGACCGGAACCCACTCGGCCCGCCCCCCGAGGGCCTCGGCCAGGGAGACGCCGCGGGCTCGAGCCGCCAGATCCCATGCGGCCATCTCCACCGCCGCCGTGGCCATGGGGTGTCCACGGATCCAGGCGAACCGGTCGAGGATGGCGGATGGAGTGGTCGAC
>JAWVZJ010000433.1:0-2459 GCA_033722255.1 Thermoanaerobaculia bacterium
CGATCCGGGAGCTGCTCCGGGGTTTGCGCCTGGCGGCGCGGACCGGCTCCCGGCCGTCCGGGTTTCCCTCTCCCGCCGACCTGCCCGAAGCCGAGGTTTTCACTCAGGAGGAGTGTCGGAAGTTCTTTGCCGCGTTCCGGGATCTCTACGAGGATGACGCCGAAGCCCCGTCCCGGCTTCCCTCGGTTGAGGAGGTCAAGGAGCGTCTGGAGACGGAGGGAGACTCGGTGGAGTTCCTGGCCCGGCTGCTCCTGGGACCGGGGAGCGAGGTCGGAGAGAGCGGCGAGCCGTCCCGTCCTCCGGGGGAGCGACTCCAGGAGTACCTCCGCCGGCTGGAGAGGGACTGGTTGAAGCGGGAGAACGAGCGCCTCGCCCGGGCGATCCGGGAGGCGCATCGGGCGGGAGAGGAGGACCGGATGCAGAGGCTCACCGAGGAGAAGGACTCCTTGAGCCGGCGAG
Organism: Thermoanaerobaculia bacterium; assembly: GCA_033722255.1. Taxonomy (GTDB): domain Bacteria; phylum Acidobacteriota; class Thermoanaerobaculia; order Multivoradales; family JAIOJS01; genus JAWVZJ01. The sequence goes on from JAWVZJ010000433.1 coordinate 460, forward strand.
TTCACCGGGGTCCCGAGCCGTGATCGGAGGAGCGGCGACGTGAGCACCGATCAGGGCTCCCTGGAAGGGCGGGTCCCCGGCGTCGGAAAGCTGATCGAGCTCGGTCAGGAGAAGGGCTACCTCCTGTACGACGAGATCGGGGACCGTCTCCAGGACGAGGTGCTCCGGGACCCGGACCGACTCCAGGAGCTCTACGCTCGTCTGGAGGATCTCGGAGTGGAGATCATCGATCGACCCGAGACCTGGGACAACCGGGATGCGGCCCCGATCGAATCGGAGGAGCCGGAGGGAGCCGGGGAGTGGAACCGGATCCGGACCGCGGGCGGCAGGACCACGGACCCGGTGCGGATCTACCTCCGGGAGATGGGGACGGTCCCACTGCTGGACCGGGAGGGCGAGGTCGAGATCTCCCGACGGATCGAGCGGGGAGAGTGGAAGGTCTACCGTGCCCTCTGCCGGAACCCGGCCATCGTGGAGCGGCTCCTGAAGCTCCAGGAGCTCGAGGAGAGGGATCCCGAGCCCCTCCGTCGCCTCCTCTTCGGCGAGGGGGCGGAGCAGGAGCTGGATCCCCGGGCCATGAAGAGGATCCGGAAGAGCCTGAGCCTCCTGGAGAAGATCGCCGAGGGGAACCGGAAGATCGCCTCCCTGCGGGAAGAGCGGAGGGCGCTCCCGGCGGACAGTGACCAGCTACCAGTCGTGGAGCGGGATCTCGACCGTCTGCACGGTCGGGTCAACCGGTGGATCCGCTCCATCGATCTCTCCACCCAGACCCGGCACCGGATGGTCCAGCTCCTGAAGAACCTGGAGCGGGAGATGGCTCGCCTCGCTCAGAGGATCCGCCGAACCGAGAGAGAGCTCGAGCGGGAGGGAGATCCCGATCTGCGGGAGTCCCGATCCCGGAGGCTGGAGAGGTACCGGTCCCGGCTGGCCGAGCTGGAGGAGAGCCTGGGAATCGACCACCGGGAGCTCCGGGAGACCATCGCCGCCCTCCGGGCCGGAGAGGCGGAGGTCGAGGCAGCCAAAGAGGAGCTCGTCCTGGCGAATCTGCGCCTGGTGGTCTCCATCGCGAAGAAGTACACGAACCGGGGCCTGCCCTTCCTGGACCTGATCCAGGAGGGGAACATCGGGCTGATGAAGGCGGTGGAGAAGTTCGAGTACCGCCGGGGATACAAGTTCTCGACCTACGCGACCTGGTGGATCCGGCAGGCGGTGACCCGGGCCATCGCCGACCAGGCCCGGACCATCCGGATCCCGGTCCACATGATCGAGACGATCAACAAGCTGGTCCGGACATCGAGACTCCTGGTCCAGGAGCTGGGGAGGGAGCCGACGGCGGAGGAGATCGGGAAGCACATGGACCTCCCGGCGTCGAAGGTGCGGATGATCCAGAAGGCCGCCCAGGACCCCCTCAGCCTGGAGACTCCGGTGGGAGAGGACGACGGATCGTCCCTGGGAGAGCTCGTCGAGGATCCCAACGCCGTCTCGCCGCTGGACGTGGTGGTGACCCGGACGTTGGAGCAGGAGACCGAGGACCTCCTGGGGACCCTGACTCCCCGGGAGCGCGAGGTCCTGCGGATGCGATTCGGCCTGGGAGAGACGGGGACGGAGCACACCCTGGAGGAGGTCGGCGAGCACTTCGACGTGACCCGGGAGCGAATTCGCCAGATCGAGGCGAAGGCGCTCCGGAAGCTCCGGCATCCGAGTCGGGCCGGGAGGCTCCGTCCGTTCCTCGATCGGTTCGCCTGAGCTAGGAGTCTGCGCGGCAGGAGCGGACGGCCGCGAGCATGGGTCTTGCGAGGCTCAGACAAGGCGTGAGGAGGAAGTCGATGCCGTAGCGCATCGTCGACGACGAGCAACGCCGTGTGAGTCCGCAACCCCCATGCTCCCTTCGGGTTGCGGCGGCTTTGCGCACCCTGTAGCGTTCCTGCTCCTCGACGATGTACTGAGACATCGCCTGCGTCGCAGCGCCTTACATGGCACCCAAAGGCGCTCGCAACGCG
>JAWVZJ010000434.1:0-2457 GCA_033722255.1 Thermoanaerobaculia bacterium
CTGAACGCGATCATCATGAGGGACTCCGCCGACCGCGTTCGGGTGGCGGAACGGATCGTCGACACGATCGACAAATCGAAGGCCGAGGTCGTGGTCGACGTGGAGCTGCTCCAGGTGAACACGTCGAAGCTCCGCGAGCTCGGGGTGAGCCTCTCGAGCTACCAGATCGGTCAGAGCCTCGACTTCGGGCAGGACGCCACGATCCGCTGGCCGGACCTGGAGAACATCACGCAGCAGAACTGGGCCTTCACCATCCCCAGCTTCCTCTACTCGTTCGTGAAGAATGACACGAACTCCCAGGTTCTCGCCCAGCCCCAGCTGCGAATCACCGAGGGCGAGAAGGGCTCGCTGCACATCGGAGATCGGATCCCCATCCCCACTACCTCGTTCAATACCTCGAACGTGGCCGGAAGCAACATCGTGCCCGTCACGTCGTTCCAGTACACGGACATCGGGATCAAGATCAACATCGAGCCCCGGGTCCACCACAACCTGGAGATCTCGTTGAAGCTCAGCGTGGAGGTCTCGAACCTGGCCGGCTCCGTGGCCGGCTCGGGGGGACAGGAACAGCCGATCATCGGTACCCGGAACATCGAGACCGTGATCCGACTCAAGGACGGGGAGACGAACTTCCTGGCGGGATTGTTGCGCACCGACGAGCAGATCGACGACAGCGGTGTCCCGGGCCTCTCCGAAATTCCCCTTCTGGGACGCCTGTTTTCCAATACGCGGACGAACAACCAGCGCACCGACGTGATCCTGACCATGACCCCTCACATCATCCGCAGATCGGACATCACCGAGGAGGACCTCGTCCCGATCTGGGTCGGTACCGAACAGCACATCACCTTCCGGGGAGGGAGTCCCCGGGTGGAGTCGGAGGTGGAGGGTCCCTTCGACGAGGGCACCAGCTCGGCCGAGAGGGTCCGGGAGCTGATTCGACAGCGGGTTCGCGAGCTGCCCCGAGGCCTCCAGGACGACACGAACGCCGAGGGGGAGGCGGAAACCGAGGAGCAGGAGGGAGAGCCGGGAGTGGAGCTGACCCCGGAGGGTGGCCTCCCGGACTCGGGTCTCTTCGGAGAGGAGGAGGAGTCGGAATCCGAAGCTCCGGACCGGGAAGAAAGTCGGATCCGATGGCCCGGTTCCCCCTTCCCGGGCTCGTCGGGCTCCCCGGTCGAGGTCCGACCGGCGGCCTACCGGGCCGAGGACGATCTCCCGTCGTCGGGAGTCCGTTTCCGGGTCTCCCCCAAGGGTCTCTTCGTCGCCCCCGGGGATCGGTTCGAGGTCCGGGTGCAGGCCCGAGCCGAAAACGCCGTCTCCCACCTCCCGTTCCGGCTCCGTTTCGACCCGGAGGTATTGGACCTCAGGAGCTGGAAACGGGGGGGGCTCCTCGGTGACGAGTCCGAAGCCCAGATCCTGGTGGCGGAGAGGGATCCCGGAGAGCTCCTGGTGGGAGCCAGCCGTTTGGGGGACAGGCCCGGTGTCGACGGCGAAGGGAACCTCGTGGTCTTGACCTTCGAGGCTCTGGCCGCCGGCTCCAGCCCCCTCCGTCTGGAAGATCCCCGGGCCCTGGACGACGCCCTGAGGACGGTGGGTCCGATCCGGGCCGACGAGGCTCGGGTCGTCGTCGACGAGTCCCGGGTGGAGGGTCCCCGCCCGGAGAGGGAGGGGAGGAAGGTCCCGGAGCTGTGAGGGAGAGATCTCGAACTGCGGCGGCCGTCGACGTCACCCGGCTAGCCTCCGGACGGCGGAGCTCCCGGGAGGGCGGCTACAGCCTGGCCGAGATGGTCATGGTCTGCACCGTCATGCTGATCCTGGCCGCGGTGGCTCTTCCGATCACCCGGTTCGCCACCAAGCGGGCCAAGGAGAGCGAGCTCCGAGCCCATCTCCGGAACATGCGTTACGCGATCGACGAGTACAAGCGGTACAGCGATGCCGGTCTGATCCCCGTGGAGCTGGGAACCGACGGCTATCCGGAGGATCTGGAGATCCTGGTCGAGGGAGTGGATCTCGTGGGCCAGGTGGACAAGAAGGTCCGCTTCCTCCGGCGGATCCCCGTCGACCCCATGACCGGGGAGGCGGAGTGGGGGAAGAGGAGTTATCAGGACGATCCCGATTCGTCGTCCTGGGGCGGGGAGAACGTCTACGACGTGTACTCCCTCTCCCAGGGGACGGGATTGAACGGGATCCCGTACAGAGAGTGGTGAGGCAACCTCCGATGCAAGAGATCGATCGACAGCTCCGTCGCCGGTGGACGCGGGTACGGCCCCGGTCTGCCTCCCCCGACGATTCGTTCTCCGGGGTCCCGGGGTCCGGGATGCCCGGACCGAGGGTCGCCGGGACGTCGAGGCCGGAGGAGCCGAGGAGGGAAGGGGGATTCACCCTCCTGGAGCTGATCATCGTGGTGGCGGTGATCGGCATCCTGGCCACCATCGCCCTGCCCCGGATGATCGATAC
>JAWVZJ010000435.1:0-2455 GCA_033722255.1 Thermoanaerobaculia bacterium
CGTGCATCACGTGGACCGGGAGCGCCATCTCGGTATCGGTGAAGAGGCGGGCCACCGGGAGATCGACCCGGCTCCGGGTCCCGGGCTCGACCTCGGTGTCGCCGAAGACCAGGCGTTCTCGACTCAAACCTGGATCGGATCCCGGGTCCTGCCCCGGCGGGCGTTCGTCTCGACGAAGGCGACGATCTCGCCCGCGACGTCCACGCCGGTGGCCTTCTCGATCCCCTCCAGGCCCGGAGAGGAGTTCACCTCCATGACCAGCGGGCCGTGGTTCGACCGGATCAGATCCACCCCGGCCACGTTGAGACCCAGCGTGCGGGCGGCCCGGATCGCCGTGACCCGCTCCTCGGGCTCCAGGCTCGCCTCGGTCGCCGTGCCTCCCCGGTGGATATTGGATCGGAACTCCCCGGGAGGGCCCTTTCGCTGCATGGCCGCCACCACCCTTCCTCCCACCACGAAGGCCCGGATGTCTGTTCCCTGCGCCTCGGCGATGAACTCCTGGACGAGGATGTTGGCGTCGAGTTGTCGGAAAGCGGCGATCACCGACTCGGCGGCCTTGTTCGTCTCCGCCAGGACCACCCCGATGCCCTGGGTTCCCTCCAGGAGCTTCACGATGAGGGGTGCGCCCTTGACGATCTCGATCAGACCGTCGATGTCCTTGGTGGAGTGGGCCATGGCGGTGATCGGCAGGCCGATTCCCTCCCGGGCCAGGAGTTGGAGGGAGCGAAGCTTGTCCCGGGACCGGGAGATGGCCTGGGACTCGTTGACCGGGAACACGCCGGTCATCTCGAACTGCCGGACCACGGCCGTCCCGTAGAAGGTGTTCGAGGCTCCGATCCGGGGGACGATGGCGTCGAAGTCCAGGGTCTCGCCGCCGAAGACCACCGAGGGTCGGTTCGCGGTGACGTTCATGACGCACCGGAGGTAGTCCACGACCCGGACGTCGTGCCCCCGCTCCTCGCAGGCCTCCCGGAGTCGTCGGGTGGAGTAGAGGGAGGCCCGGCGGGACAGGATGCCGACGTTCACGCCGGGGCCTCCGGAGCCCGGTGCAGCTGCTCGGGGTCCGGCTCGCCCCGGAGGAAGGACCGTCCGGGATCCACCAGATATCTCCCCCGGACCGCCTGGCGTCCCAGGAGCATCCGGAATCCCATCAGGTCTCGTCGCACCAGGGTGATCTCGATGGGCCACCGGTCGGAGCCGATCAGGACCGGGCTGACCACCACCGGCCGGGAGCTCTGCTGTCCCGAGGAGGAGCGAACCGAGCGCTCGTCGACCATGCGAGCCCGGGCTTCCACCGTGCTCCGGGAATCCTTCTGGATGGGATGGATCTTGAAGCGAAGCCAGGTCTCGCCGTTGACCTCCTCCCGCCGGATCGCGAAGGCGTGGAGGGCGGAAGATCGGGCGCCGGTGTCCACCTTGACCTTGATCCGGGAGACCCCGAGCTCCGGCAGGGCCGTCCACTCCCTCCATCCCAGGACGGGCCGGGAAGGGGCATTCTCGGATCTGGAAGCGCCCGCGGACATGGTGGGAGATCTTACCAGCGCCGTGCCCGTCTTCATCCTCAGGAATGCCCGCAGCAACGCCACGGGCATGCGCGGCTACTCTGAAGATAGCTCCGGGTAGCTGCTGGACAGTAGGACCATTTCCAAGCCCGCGCCGTCCCCTGACGGTCCCGCTCTCGCAACCGGAGGACCGGCCCAGGATCATCGACTGGCCAGCCCTCCGTTTCCATCCTCATGAGTGCCCAAAGCAACGCCACGGGCATGTCGGGCTGCTAGTCCGGATCCGGTTCGGTGTCCCGGGTCTCGGTTCCCGGCCGGAGGGCGGTCTTTCCCTCCCGGTCGTGTCGGAAGAGGCGGGTCGTGGGGTAGGCGAGATCGATCTCCGGCTCCTCGGCGAAGCGGGTCAGGATCTCCTCCGCGATGGATTCCTCCGCGCCCCTCCGACGGCGAGGAGGGCAGATGTGGCGGAGGGTCAGCAGCACTCCGCTGTCCGCGATCCGTGTGTACACGATCGGGGTCAGGTGGGTGAAGTAGAGCATGTATCGGCTCGCGGCCTGCCGGAGATCGTTCCGGGCCTGGTCGGTGAACTCCCCCGTTTGCCGCTCCGCGATCTCGGTCAGAATCCTCTTGGCCCGGCGCCAGTCGCTCTCGAAGGTCACCAGGACCTCGATCTCGTTCCAGATGTGTCGGAATCCCCGGGTGTAGTTCGTGATGGTTTCCTGGATGATCAGGTTGTTCGGGAGATGGATGATCCGTCCGGTGCTCTGGTCGGCCTGGACCCAGTTCCCGATCTCCACCAGGGTGAACTTGAAGATCCTCACGTCGATGACGTCTCCCCGGTATCCGCCGATCTCGATCCGGTCCCCGACCTCGAACGGTTTGCGCAAGAGCAGGAAGAGCCATCCGGCGACCGCAGTGACGAAATCCCTCAGGGCGATGGCGAGACCGGCGGA
>JAWVZJ010000436.1:0-2454 GCA_033722255.1 Thermoanaerobaculia bacterium
CCCGGCCTCCCCGGGACCCCACGCCCCGCTCCTCGGATCCCCCCGACGCCTCGCTCCCTCACATCCAGAGGAGGAAGGCGACGACGAGGACCAGGCCGAGGAGGATCAGGATTCCCGGGATCCAGAATCCCGGACGGTCGGCCGCTCCCGCCGCGACGGCACCCTCTGCCCCGGACCCGGGACGGTCCGCCTCCGGGGAGAATCCTTCGTCCCCGGCTCCGGGTCGTCCCTCACCGACGGATCCTTCGTCCCCCGCCTCGATCTCGTCCGGCGGATCCCACTCGATCTCCTGGGTCCCCCCGGGCTCGTCTCGTGGGACCTCGCCGAACTCGGCGATGGCCACCGTGATGTTGTCGTCGCTCCCCCCTTCCAGAGCGGCGGACACCAGCGCCTGGGCCGCCCCCCCGGGACTCCCGGAAGCCTGGAAGATCTCCTTCACGTCGGAATCGGAGAGGACCTTGTACAGGCCGTCGGTACAGAGGAGGAGGGCCGATCCGTCCGAGATCTCACGAGGACCGAAGACGTCGACCTCCACCGTCGGCTCGGTCCCGATGGAGCGGGTCAGGGCGTCCTTCCACGGCGATTCCATCGCTTCCTTCTCCGGTGTCCCGCTGGCCATGGCCTCGGCCACGAAGGAGTGGTCCCGGGTGACCTGCTCGATTCCGTCGGCGGAGACGAGGTAGGCCCGGCTGTCCCCTACATTGGCGATCCGATACCGGTCCCCGTCCACGAGGAGGACCACCAGGGTCGTGCCCATGCCCTTCTTGTCGGGGTCCTGGGCCACCGCATGAACCCGCTCGTTCGCCAGACCCACGGCGGCATCCAGGGACTCGCCCCGTGACAGGGCGTCGAGGACGACCTCTAGAGCCAGGGCGCTGGCCACCTCACCGGCGGCGTGCCCCCCCATCCCGTCCGCGACCGCCACGACCGTGCGGCCGTCGTCGAGCGTCGTGGAGTCGACGCCGTCCTCCTGGTACGGACGGCGGCCGGCGATGGACTCGGAGGCCAGCTGGATCCCTCGTCCGGGAGAGGTCATCTGCTACACATAGGACTCCGGGGAGCGCCGAGCAAGGAGGAGGGCCCCCTCTCGGGGAACGTGCCCCCGATCCGGTCAACGCCTACTTTGCAGGAGGTTTCCCAGGGAGGAGACGACATGGAGAGAGGAGACGACATGGACAGACGTGACACGAGCCCGACCCGCCTCATCCTCGCCCTCGGGGTGATCGCCGCAGGAGCTCTCGGATGGGTCGCCCTTCCCGCCCCCGCCGGATCCACGCCGGCGCAGCAGAGCAACTTCATGGGTGGAAATCCCGAGCTCCTGAACAGCGAGGAGATTCAGAATCTGGGAGGCGTCCTCCGGATGCTGGTGGCGCACAGCGACGCGCTGGACAGTGAAGGGCTGACCACCCTCCGACTCCGCTTTCCCGCGGGAGTTCGCTCCAACTGGCACACCCACACCGACGGCCAGCTTCTCATGGTGGAGGAGGGGATCGGACTGCATCAGGTTCGGGGCCAGGCCATCGAAGCCCGGGAGCCCGGAGATGCCTGGTGGACGGACGCCGGGGTGGAGCACTGGCACGGCGCCCACCCGGACCAGGACGTGGTGCAGCTCACCATCTACAGCGGCGAGGTCGACTGGATGGACCCTGTCACCGACGGGGAATACCGGGCGCCCGAAGGGGACTGAAAGACGCCTTCGCCGGCGACGGCGACGATCCTCCGCGATCCCTCGGCACGGATCCTGCGCTTCCAAGAGGGGAAAGAGGACCCGATGCACGGTGCGGGGCCCCGAGTCGATGGGACCCGCGAGGCGAGCCCGCTGGAGTCCCCAGCCGGGGACAGCCCTTCGTTTTTGCGGAAAATTGTGGTCGTACGGGCCCTTCCGTCCTCGAGGGGATGACCCCGGGATTTAGTCTGTCTTGCAGGCGGTTTCAGCCCCCCGAGGGATTCGCCGAAACGCCCGTGCCGTGGTGGGGTAAACATTTGACTTCTCCTGCGAGCGCCCGTACCTCTTTCCCAGTTTCGACTCCGCCTGTCCGCTCCTGTACCCCCCTGCCTTCCCGAGATGACCAAGACCTCCCAGGAAATCATTTCCGAGTCCGACCCCCGGGTCGACGATCGGTACAAGATGCTCTTCGAGAGCTCACGGGACGGAATCTATCTCGCCGATGGATCAGGCCGCATCCTCGACGCCAACGCAGCCATGGCAGAGCTCCTGGGATACAGCCGGGACGCGCTTCTGGGCATGGCGGCCCGGCTCCTCTACGCCGACCCGGACCGCCTCCTGGAGCTCCGCGAGCGGTTGGCCGGAGGAAACGGTCCAGTCCGGGACGTGGAGACCCGACTCCTGAAGAAGGACGGTCGGGAGGTTCCCTGCCTGCTCACCCTCCTGGAGGAGCCGTCTCCGGGTGAAGCTCCCGGACATCAGGCCATTCTCCACGACATCTCCGAACG
>JAWVZJ010000437.1:0-2426 GCA_033722255.1 Thermoanaerobaculia bacterium
CCATCTCGGTGACCGGATGCTCGACCTGGATCCGGGTGTTCATCTCCATGAAGTAGAAGCTCCCGTCCTCGTCGACGAGGAACTCCACCGTGCCGGCGTTGACGTAGTCCACGGCCTCGGAGAGCCGGACGGCGGCGGCACCCATCTCCTCCCGGAGCTCCGGTGTCATCACCGGGGAGGGAGACTCCTCCAGCAGCTTCTGGTGGCGTCGCTGGATCGAGCACTCCCGCTCCCCGAGGTGGATCACGTTCCCCCGGCTGTCTCCGACGACCTGGAACTCGATGTGGCGGGGGGCCGTGAGGTACTTTTCCAGGTAGAGGGAGCCGTCTCCGAAGGCCTTGTGGGCCTCCTCCCGGGCGGTGCGGAACTGACCCTCGATCTCCTGGGGCTCCCGGACGATCCGCATGCCCCGACCGCCGCCTCCGGCCGCCGCCTTCAGCATCACCGGATATCCCACCTCGTCCGCGGTCCGCCGGGCCTCCCGGAGATCGGCCAGGGGCTCCTGGCTTCCCGGCAGGATCGGAACTCCGGCCTCCTGGGCCGTCTTCCGGGCCTGAGCCTTGTCCCCCATTCTCCGGATCGTCTCCGGCTTCGGTCCGATCCAGGTCAGCTTGCACTCCTCCAGGACCTCGGCGAAGTGGGCATTCTCCGCCAGGAAGCCGTACCCGGGATGCACCGCGTCGGCCCCGGAGATCTCCGCCGCGGCGACGATACTCGAGATGTCCAGATAGCTGTCGCTGGATGGTGGCGGGCCGATGCAGATCGCCTCGTCGGCGTAGACCACGTGGAGGCTCTCCAGGTCCGCGGTGCTGTGGACGGCCACCGACTCGATTCCCAGCTCCCGGCAGGCCTGGATGATCCGAAGGCCGATCTCCCCCCGGGTGGCGATGAGGACCCTGCGGAACATCGGGATCTCAGTCCGTCTCGATCACGAAGAGGGCCTCGCCGTACTCGACGGCCTGGGCGTCCTTGGGGAGGATCTCCAGGATCTCTCCGGAGACCTCGCTCTCGATCTCGTTCATCAGCTTCATCGCCTCGACGATGCACAGGACCTGCCCCTTCTTCACCGAGTCTCCCACTTGCACGAAGGGGTCGGAGTCCGGTGCGGGAGCCCGATAGAAGGTACCGACGATCGGTGAGGTGATGACGTGAGCGTCCTCGGGAATCTCGTCTTCCTCGGACTCCGTCTCCTTCTCCTGGGCTTCGGAGGCCGTCTCGGGAGGAGGCTGGACCTGCCTACCGGTCCCGGCCGCCACCGCCGGGGCCTGGGGTGACGCCACCACCGGCACCGAGGAGGGCGCCGGCGTCTCGGAGGGCGGGGGCTCCTTGCCGGTGATCTTCAGTCGGTAGCCCGAGCGCTCGATCTCCAGCCCCTGCAACCCGTGGTCCGCGACGAGCTCGATGAGCTCCTTGATCTGTTCGAAGCTGTACATTCAACGTGCCTCTCTGGAATCGCTCCCCGCCCCGGATCCCGTCACGGTCCTCAGGTCAGATCGTCTTCGAACAGGAGCCGGGCCCGACGGAGCTCGAAACGGGCCTTGCCGTAGCTCCCGGGATCGGAGAGCACAAGTAGCAGATAGTACTCGTCGGAAACCGCGCTGACGACGAAGGTGCGCTCGTCGGTGGTCACCGTGAGTTGCTTCACGTGGCCGACGTGGAGCTCCCGGTGATCGTCGGAGATCGTCCGGACCTGGGACAACAGCTCCGCCGAGAGCATCTCCAGATCGACCTCCGGATCGTTCTTGACGGACTCGACGGTGATCCCGTCGGCGGCCACCAGGCTCAGGGCCAGGGCTCCGTCGATTCGGTCGGAGACGCTACGAAGTCTCTCCTGGAACATCTCGTCCCGCTCCCTCCTTCAGCCGGGTCATGTATCGACGGAGAAGCTCCGTCTTCCGGGCCGTGACTCCCTTGAGCTCGGTCCCGACGTCCTCCAAGATCTCCTCGGCCGTCAGCCACTGTCGTCGGCGACTGCGCACGGTCTCCAGGCCCCGGCTCGCCGCCTCGTGGTCCGGGTCCCGGCGGAGCACCTCGCGGTAGATCGATGCGGCCTCGTCCAGGTAGCCTTGCCGGAGATAGAGGTCCCCCAGGGTCGCCGTGGCCGGTCGTCCGGAGGCCGGGCTATGGACCCGGTGGCATCCAGAATGGAGAGCTCCACCAGCGCAGGTGACCACCGGTAGGCCAGTTCGCAGCGCCGTCCGTCGCCGGGCTCCGCGCTGCGGACCCACGCACGCACTATGGCGGTTGCGGCCTCCGCCAGGTTCTCGGCCGCGCCCGGCGGCAATCCCGCGTCCAGGGCCCATGCGCGCGTGAATCCGCGAGCGGATGCGATCGCCCGGGGACGGGCGAGAAGGCTCAGCCGATGATCCATGGGGTCACGCTCCGCGGAGCCTGCGGTATTCAGTCGGTGTGGGCCCGTCCCGCCC
>JAWVZJ010000438.1:0-2423 GCA_033722255.1 Thermoanaerobaculia bacterium
GGACCGGCTTGCCACGGCCGGTGGCTCGGGTCACCTCCACCGCCTTGCGGACGCACTCCTCCAGGTCGAACCGCCGCGGATGGAGCTCCATCCGCCCCGACTCCATCTTCGAGAAATCGAGAATGTCGTTGATCACGCCGAGGAGAGCCGTACCGCTGGCCTGAATGGTGTTGACATACTCCCTCTGCTCCCGGTCCAGGGGGGTCATGGCCAGCAGATCGGTGACGCCGATCACTCCGTTCAGGGGGGTTCGGAGCTCGTGGCTCATGCTGGCGAGAAAGAGGCTCTTGACCTCGCTGGCCCTCTCGGCCTCCTCCTTGGCCGCCAGCAGATCCTCCTCCCGGCTGGCGATCTTTCTCAGGAGGCCGTTGACCGCCCGGGTCAGACGACCGATCTCGTCTCCGGACACGACCTCGAGGGGACCGGATGCACCGGTGCTGCCGGACACCCTCGTCACGGCCTCGGTGAGTCGGGACGCCGGACCGGTGACGGTCCGGGCGAGCCACCAGGCCATGACGGCTCCCACCAGCAGGAGCACGCCGCTGGCGAGGAGGAAGACTCCGCCGAATCCGAGAAACAGCTCTCCCAGAGTCGGTACCCGCGCCACGAGACAAAGGCGGCCGGCCGGACGTCCCGCGACCATCACCTCCCTCCGATGAACGAGCAGCCCCCGACCGGGTCCTCCGGCTCCGGAGCCCCCTTCACAGAGATCCAGCCTCTCCGCGTCCAGGGGGTTCCTCAGGTAGCGCTCCACGGTCCTGCCTCCGAGGTCGGTGATCCGCGCCGCGACGACACGAGGAGCTCCTTCCAGGCTCTCCAGGGACCCGCCGACGGACTCCTCCTCGGGACCCCTCTCATCCATCTCCGCCCCGGCCTCGGCTGCGACCACCCGGGCCAGCACCGCCAGCCGGTCGGAGAGGTCGGAGCGGGCGGCAGAGAGTTCCCATCGGCCCAAGACCGTCCCCATGAGCACGATCGCCAACCCCACGACGAGGAGGATTCCGCCCTGGATCCGGGTGGAGACCGGGAGCCCGAGGAGGCGGTGTTCCTGAACCTCCTCGATCCGGATCGACCCACTTCCGGAATGGGCCCTTCGGGAGCGCTCGCTCCATGGATTCTCGGATCGTGACGCCACGGGTTTCGATGATACCTCGGGCACGGGGTCTGCCCGTCCCGGTCAGAGGTAGGGCTGCGCGAGCCGTGCCAGACCGTCCCGGAGCCGGCGCCACAGGGGTAGGCTCTCCAGGGCCTCCAGGGTGATCTCCGTTGCGTCCTCTCGCTTCCGGCGGAGATCCGCCTCCAGGCTCTCTGCCAGTCCCTCGTCGTAGACCTCCATGGCCAGCTCGAAGTTCAGCCGCAGGCTCCGGGGGTCCCAGTTGGCGGAGCCCACCAGGGACCACTCGCCGTCCACGACGAGCATCTTCGAATGGTCGAAGGGAGGCTTCGTGTAGTAGACCCGAGACCCGTGCTCCAGGACGTGGGGAAGCTCCGCCGTGGAGGCCCACTGGACCAGGGTCAGGTTGTTCTTCTCCGGAAGGAAAATCTCCACATCGACCCCTCGCAGGGCCGCCGTGGTGAGAGCCGTCACCAGCTCCCGGTCCGGCAGGAAGTAGGGCGTGGCGATCCGGACCGAGTCCCGGGCCGTGCTCAGGGCCCCGAGGAGGGTCCAACGGATGCGGTCGATGTCCCCGTCCGGGCCGTCAGGAATCACGCGGCAACGGACGTCCCCCACCTCTTCGACCTCCGGGAACCAGGTCTCCCCCGCGAGTCTCTCCCCGGAGCTGAACCACCAGTCGGCGGCGAAGACCGTCTGGAGTCGAGACACGATCGGGCCTTCCACGGCGAATTGGATGTCCTGGATCGGGTCGCTCTCGGCCTGCTCGAGCCGGTGCGCGTGCCGGATGTTCATTCCCCCGAGAAATCCCGTTCTCCCGTCGACGACGAGGATCTTCCGATGCGTGCGGAGATTCAGATAGGGGAGCTTCCATGGGAGACGGGTCTGCAGAAACAGGGCGTGCTCGAGACCGTGCTTCGAGAGCCGGCGACCGATCGGAGGCCAGGAGTACCGATGGCCGGCCGCGTCTACCAGGATCCGGACCGCCACACCCCGGTCACGGGCCTGCGCCAGGGCCTCCACGAACTCCCGACCGGTGGGATCGTCGTCGAAGATGTAGGTCTCCAGCGTCACCGAGGTCTCCGCCTCCCGGATCGCCTCCAGCATGTAGGGATAGGCTTCGTCGCCGTTGTGGAGGGGCACGATCCGGTTCCCTCCCGTCAGCGGCTCGTTCACGACCGAACCCACCAGATAGGCGATCGGCGCCAGGCGGCTCGACGGCATGGAGGGACGGCGAACCGACGGAGGCAGCTCCTCCGTCAGCTCCCGCCGGGCGGCGGAGGGCGGCGGATGCCGACCGCCGAGTCCC
>JAWVZJ010000439.1:0-2418 GCA_033722255.1 Thermoanaerobaculia bacterium
CGTCGACTTCGAGCAACCACCTCATACTCTAAAAACCTATCTTTTTCAGAGGTTTACAACGCCTCCAGGTACCTGATCCGCACCTCCTCCTCCGCGATGCTTCGCCATCACCGGCTCGGGCCATCCGTACCGAAGGGGTGGGCCGTCGAATTGCACAGAGAACCCGGGCGCCTTGGTGCCTGTCCCGGGAGCTCCGAGGCGAGAGGGCCTTCCTCGACAGAATGTCCCATACTGGGACACAATGGCGCGCCTGGCGATGAGCCCGTCTTTCCCCGCTCTTTCGCCGGCACGATATGATGCCTCGACCGGATCACGACCCCATGAAGGACCTTCCAGAACACGGCCTGATCTCTCCTCACGGCGAGAAGCTCGTGGAGCGCCTCTCCCCCCCGAATCGTACCGAGGAGCTCCGACGGGAGGCCCGGGAACTTCCCTCCTGGACGCTGACCCCCCGTCAGCTCTGCGACCTGGAGATGATCGTCACCGGAGCCTTCTCTCCCCTGGACGGCTTCATGGATCGTGAAGCCACCGCCTCGGTCTGCTCCTCGATGCGCCTGTCGGACGGCACTCTCTGGCCGATCCCGATCAACCTCGACGTCGACGCCTCGACGGCCGAGGAGCTCTCCGTTGGCGAAGCGGTCGTACTCCGGGATCCCGACGACCTCCCACTCGCGATCCTCCGAATCCGTGAGATATGGGAACACGACCGGGAGCGGGAGGCCGAGGCTGTGTACGGAACTCTGGATCGGCACCACCCCGGAGTCCGGCACCTTCTGGACCGCACCAATAACTTCGCCGTCGGCGGTTCCGTGAAAGCCCTTCGGATGCCCCCCCACTACGACTTCGTCTCCCTCCGGGAGACACCGGCCCAGGTCCGGAATGATTTCCAACGTCTCGGCTGGCGGCGGATCGTGGCCTTCCAGACCCGCAATCCCATGCACCGAGCCCACTTCGAGCTCACGCTGCGGGCAGCCAAAGACGAGAGGGCCAACCTGCTGATCCAGCCGGTGGTGGGCATGACCAAGCCCGGAGATCTGGATCACTACACCCGGGTCCGGTGCTACCAGGCACTTCTGTCCCGATATCCGCCGGGGACGGCCAAGCTCTCGCTCCTCCCCCTGGCCATGCGGATGGCCGGACCCCGGGAGGCCCTCCTCCACGCCATCGTCCGGAAGAACTACGGCTGCACTCACTTCATCGTGGGCCGGGACCACGCCGGGCCCGGGAACGACCGGAACGGCGACGCCTTCTACGGCCCCTACGAGGCTCAGGAGCTGTTCCGGGAGCACGAGGAGGAGCTGGGAATCCGGATGGTCCCCTTCCGGGCCATGGCCTACGTCCAGGAGCAGGACCGCTACCTGCCGGTGGACGAGCAGCCGGAGGGGACCCGGATTCTCCAGCTCTCGGGCACAGAGCTCCGGGCCCGGCTGGCGGACGGCCGGGAGATCCCCGAGTGGTTCACCTTCCCCGAGGTGGCCCGGGAGATCCGACGGACCCACCCTCCCCGGAGCCGGACCGGCTTCACCGTCTTCTTCACCGGCCTCGAGAACGCCGGCAAGTCCACCATCGCCAAGGTACTGGTCACCAAGTTCCTGGAGATCGGAGGCCGCCCCGTGACTCTCCTGGACGGAGACATCGTCCGGGAGAACCTCTCCTCGGAGCTCGGTTTCACCAAGGCGCACCGGGATCTGAACATCCGGCGCATCGGCTTCGTGGCCTCGGAGATCACCAAGAACGGGGGAATCGCCATCTGCGCCCCCATCGCCCCCTACGACCGGATCCGGAAGGAGGTCCGGGCGCTCATCGAGGAGGTGGGGGGCTTCACCCTGGTCCACGTCTCCACGCCCCTCGAGGTCTGCGAGCGGAGGGACGTGGAGGGAATCTACGCCAAGGCCCGGGCCGGGGAGATCGAGGACTTCACCGGAATCTCCGACCCCTACGAGGAGCCCGCCGACGCCGAGGTGGTGGTGGACGCCTCGGTACTGGCCCCGGAGGAGGCGGCCCAGGAGGTGCTACTCCACCTGGAGCAGGAGGGGTATCTGGGCTGACCAGAGCGTCCGCCTTCTGCGCCACCCGCTCCAAGGACAGGGGTCCGGCAGCTTTCGATCTCAAGCTCGCCCCCTATCTCCGTTCCTCGAGGAACTTCCGGAGGGCCACGGCGTTGTTGTGCCTGCGGTCCCGGGCTCCGTACACCAGGACCAGGGTCCCTTCCCGGGCGGCCTCCAGCAACGGCTCCCACGTCTCCGGAACCTCCTCCAGCTCCTGGAAGTACCGCCGCCGGAACTCGTCCCACCGTTCGGGATCGTGATCGAACCACTCCCTCAGCGAGTCGCTGGGGGCGACCTCCTTGCGCCATTCGTCGAGCCCGAGCTCGTCCTTGCTCACACCCCGGGGCCAGATCCGGTCGACCAGCACACG
>JAWVZJ010000440.1:0-2413 GCA_033722255.1 Thermoanaerobaculia bacterium
ACGGTGCCGACCGCTGGGTGGACTTTCGCCGTTCCGGTCTGAGGGAGTCGGCCCGGGAGCTCCTCTCCCGTTGGATCGCCGAGGAGGAGGTCGTCCTCCGGGGGCACGACCTGAAGGAGGTCCTCCGTCTGGTTCCCGCACCCGGGACCGCCCGGTGCGGGCTGGAGGACGCAATGCTCCACGCCTACATCCTGAACCCGGTACTGAAGGGGTACTCCCTCGAGGAGCTCTCGCTGGACGCCCTCCAGCACAAGCTGATGACGCCGAAGGAGGCCGGGTGGAAGCAGGGAGAGGAGCCGCTGGCCGGAGACTCGACGCTCCTGGAGCTGGTGGGGGAGAGGCTCGATGCCTGTGGCCAGCTCGCACGGCACTACCGGAAGGAGCTCCGGGCCGACGAGGATCTGGAGAGGGTTTATCGGGAGATCGAGGCACCTCTCGTGCCGGTCCTGGTGGAGATGGAGGAGACCGGGATCGGGCTCGACGTGGAGCTGCTCCGGGAGATGTCCCGGCAGATGGGGGAGGAGCTGGACGAGCTCGAGTCCGAAATCTTCGAGATCGCCGGCGAGGAGTTCAACCTGAACTCCCCCCAACAGCTGGGAGCCGTCCTCTTCGAGAAGCTCGACTATCCGGTGATCAAGCGGACCAAGAAGACGAAGAGCCCGTCTACCGACGCCGAGAGTCTCGAAGAGCTGGCGGCCCGGGGGTTCGATCTCCCCCAGCGGCTCCTGCGCTACCGGGAGCTCACCAAGCTCCGGAGCACCTACGTGGACGCGTTGCCGCAGCTGGTGCAGGACGACGGCCGCCTCCACACCCGCTTCCACCAGGCCGTGGCGGCCACGGGGAGGCTCTCGTCGGCGGAGCCGAACCTCCAGAACATCCCGGTCCGGGAGGGAGAGGGACGGGAGATCCGGAAGGCCTTCGTGGCGCCGGCGGAGCGCCTTCTCCTGGTGGCGGACTACAGCCAGATCGAGCTCCGGGTCCTGGCCCACATCGCCGAGGAGGAGGCGATGATCGAGGCCTTCCGAGAGGGCCGGGACATCCACTCCGCCACCGCCTCCCGGGTCTTCGGGGTGGCCCGGGAGCTGGTGGGTCCGGACCAGAGGCGGGCGGCGAAGGTCATCAACTTCGGGATCGTCTACGGGATGACCCCCTACGGCCTGGCCAAGACGCTTCAGGTGACGCCCGGGGAGGCGAAGAAGTTCATCGAGGCCTATCTGGAACGGTATCCGGGAGTCCGACGGTACACCGAGGAGACCCTGGAGAGGGCCGAGGAGGAGGGCAAGGTGGAAACCCTCTACGGCCGGATCCGGTGGCTCCCAGAGCTCCAGAGCTCCAACTACATGGTCCGGGAGAACGGGAAGCGGATGGCGATCAACGCCCGGATTCAGGGGACGGCGGCGGATCTACTCAAGCTGGCGATGGTGGAGGTCCACCGGCGTCTCCGGGAGGAGCGTCCCGAGACTCGACTGCTCCTGACCGTCCACGACGAGCTCGTCTTCGAGACCCCGGCCGAGGGCGTCGAGGCGGTGGCCGGGCTGGTCCGGGAGGAGATGGAGGAGATCGCCGAGCTCACCGTTCCCCTGGAGGTGGAGACCGGCTGGGGAAGGAACTGGTACGAGGCGAAGGGCTAGCTTCGGCCGCTGACCTTCCGGGCCCCGATCTCGGCCGGAGCCGGCACGGTGGGCGGGATCTCCGCAGGCCGCCCGCTCATCGCTCTCAACCGCGACATGGAGACCCCCTGCCGCGGGGACCGGCTCCGAATCAGTGCCGGTAGCGCTCCTTTCATTCGGGATCTTGCTCTTCGATGCGGGATCGTCGGATCCGGAGAGCTCGGATTCGGAACCGCGGGGGCTGTGTTCTTCTTTTGTCCTCTAGGGCAGGCCTTCGGACCTACCGCTCGGTCGGTTCCTCCGAAGCCTCGGGTCGCGACTCATCAAGGCGGCTCTCGAGCTCGGCCAGGCGGGCACGCAGAGCGGCGTTTTCCTCCTCCACGCCCTCGAGTCGCTGGCTCAGCCCCTGGATGGCGGCCAGGGCCACGCCCTGGACATCCATTGCGGAGAGGTGTTTTTCGCTCTTGCCCGGCAGCGGGAATGCCTCCTGGAAGTCCTCGGCCGTGGGCCCGATGTGGCGGGTACCGTTCTCGTCGTCCTTGAAGCTCCATTCCGCCACCGGGACGCGGTTCAGGCGCTTCAGGACCTCCTGAGGATCCACCGGCTCCAGGTCCTCCTTCTCGGTGCGCGAGGAGGAGAACCGGACCCCGTCCGTTGTCACCTCGCCATCGGGGACGTTGAGGTCGTTGCCCACGTCGATGGACCTATCCGAGATCTGGATGGCGTCGTTCTGGGTGCCGGCGAGGATCCTCAGCGGGCTGGTTCCCGCGGTGACGTCCTCGACGGTGAATACCTGGGTGCCC
>JAWVZJ010000441.1:0-2410 GCA_033722255.1 Thermoanaerobaculia bacterium
CCCCCGGCCACCGGCTCGCCGTCCCAGGCGACGACCCCCTGGACGCCGGTGAGGGTGCCGCAGAGGAGCAGCTCCTGCCAGTCGTCACGCTCCTCGATCCGCGGAGGCCGTTCCCGGAAGGGCATCTCCAGCTCGGAGACCAACTCCACGAGGACCGCCCGCGTGATCCCCGGGAGCACAGAGCGGTCCAGGGGATGGGTCTCCCAGGCATCGGAGCGGCGGACCAGAAGCGAAGTGCTCCCACCCTCCCGAACCTCGCCGTCGTCGGCGACGAAGACCACCTCGTCGGCCCCGGCGTCCCGGGCCTCCATCTTGCCCAGAACCGTGGCCATCAGGCTCGTGGTCTTCAGATCGCATCGACCCCATCTCCAGTCCGGCACGGTCACCACCTCGAGGCCGGGACCGGGAAGGGGGAGGTGGGAATGCTCCGTCGCATAGGCGAAGACCGTGGGCTCCGGATCCTCCGGAGGGAAGTGGCCCCGGGGTCCGGGGCCCCGGGTCACCTGGACGTAGAGGGAGCCCTCGTCCACGGGATCGTCCTCCAGGAGCCTCTCCGCCACCTCGGTCAGGTTCCACGGACAGGGCATGCGGGCCGTCTCCAGGCTTCCCCGGAGCCTCCGAAGGTGCTCGTCCAGGAAAAGCAGCCGAGCCTCCCGGATCTTGACCACTTCGTAGACGCCATCACCGAAGAGGAAGCCCCGGTCCAGCGGATCGATCCGGGCCTCTTCGAGGGGGAGGAAGCGGCCGTCGAGGAAGCAGTGAGACATCTCGGCCGGGAGCATAGCGCGCGCACCGCGTTCCACGGTCGGCGGCGGAGGGCCCGGGACGGTCGCTACCCACCCGGCGAAGCTGTCCCCTTCCCCCAAATTCGGGTGAGGAATCCTCGAAGTCGGCCTGCTAAATCTTTGGTGGCTTGGAGGAGAGCCAAGAGAGAGATCCGCCTCGTGAGAGGTGCGATCGACCCGAATGCGCTGAAGAAACGATCCGGAGGGAGACCAGAATGCGACAGCTCACGCTCATCGCCTCGACCGCTGTACTGCTGCTGACGATCGCCGGTCTCGGATCGGCGAACGAGGCTCGAGAGCACGGTACGTCGATCGAGGAAGGAACGAACCTCGAGGCTCGGGCCAGGGAGATCTTCGACCGCAAGAACTGCGCTCACTGCCACTCCATCGAGGTCGAAGGGATCGAGGCCACCACCGATTCGGAGAAGATGCGGGGCCCGGAGCTCTCGGCCCTGGGAGAGAGAATGACGGCCCCCGAAATCGAGGAATATCTCTCGGAGGGAGACCCGACGCTCAGGACCCACCACTGGAAGGAATTCTGGGGGTCGGAGGACGACCTGGAGATCCTGATCCGATGGCTGGCCACCCTCGAGGAGGAGATCTCCCAGGGGCGAGGAGCGGACGACGAGCCCGAGGATTCCGGGAACGAGAGCGGATAGCAATCGGGTCGGGGACCCACCCCGAGGTACGAGAGAGGATCGACTGCCTGGTCCTCTACCTGAAGTCGATCCAGAAGTAGGAGTCTGTGCGGCAGGAGCCCCGCTCCCTCGGGCGAGCGACTCGCTCCGGGAGGTCAGGACCGGTCCAGTCTTCCGAGGAAGGGCCCCGACCGCTCGGCTGGAAGCGAGACCCCGATACCGACCTCCCGCTAAATTCTTGACAGTGAGGGGGATATCCGCTATAAATTGAGGTGCTGGGTTTCTCCGTGGAAGCCAAGGCCCTCCTCTACGAAGCCCGGCCTCAATTCAGATTCGGAACAGTCGAGGCCTCAGCGAACAAGGGCTCGTCACCAGAACGGTGAGTGCGGCCAACGAATGCTCAGAGTTTCGACGTCTCGGACCCGGACCCCGGAGTCCCAGAACAGAATTCGAACGACAAGGGAGATCGAATGACAGCCGAAGCCGCCGAAAGCCAGTCCAGCGAGTCGTCTCAGCTCTTCCGGCACGAGGTCCGGCCGGAATGGGGGCTGGCTCTGCTGGCCTGGGAGTGCGCCGACAAGAAGGCGTACCAGTTCGACGACGGGAAGATGCGCATCTTCAAGAAGGGCTATCACAGCTTCATGAAGCCCGTGGAGGTGGAGGCGTCGGTGGAGAGTCGCGTCACCACCGAGCTCGAGGACACTCTCGAAGCCCGGAAAGGAGAGCGCCGGAAGCCCCTCGAGCCGGCCTACCCGTTTTCCGATCAGCTCAAGATCTTCGACAAGCTCTATCCCGAGGGATTCCACGGCGATAAGTGGACCGAGAAGCACCGGGGGGTCGGAGCATCCAGTCGCCTGAAGCGTCACCGGGAGCCTGCGCTCCAGGACGCCAAGGAGAACCTGGCCCAGGAGGATCTGGACGATCTCGTCGAAGCCGGAAAGGCCGGAGAGATCATCGATCGGGCC
This sequence comes from Thermoanaerobaculia bacterium, assembly GCA_033722255.1. GTDB lineage: Bacteria > Acidobacteriota > Thermoanaerobaculia > Multivoradales > JAIOJS01 > JAWVZJ01. Next base: position 2,389 of record JAWVZJ010000441.1, read on the forward strand.
GTGGCCGTCCTGAAGCCCTCGA
>JAWVZJ010000442.1:0-2398 GCA_033722255.1 Thermoanaerobaculia bacterium
CCTGAGGAGCCCTCTACACCGAAGTACTTCGACGAATTCGTTACCTCCTTCGCCGCCCCGATTGCTACCGGCTGGAGCGACCAGATGCCGGGTGGGAATTCCACCCACTGAGAAACGCCGACTTTCACGGCGTACTGAGAGATCCGGGCCAACTAGTCGTACTCGTAGAAGCCGCGGCCGCTCTTGCGTCCGAGACGGCCAGCCTGGACCATCTGCTTCAAGAGCGGCGGCGGCGCGAAGCGCTTCTCCCGGTACTCCTCGAACATGATGTTCGCGATGTAGTAGGTGGTGTCCAGCCCCACGAAGTCCAGGAGGGTGAAGGGCCCCATGGGGTGTCCGGTCCCCAGCTTCATCCCCTTGTCGATGTCCTCCAGGCTGCCCACGCCGTTCTCGTAGGCCCGGATGGCGTCCAGGAGGTAGGGGACCAGCAGCCGGTTGACGATGAACCCGGAGTTGTCCTTGCACCGGACCGGCTCCTTGCCCAGGGACTCCACGAAGCCGAACACGTCTTCGAGCACCGCTTCGTCCGTGAGAAGCGTCTCCACGACCTCCACCAGCTTCATCACCGGAACCGGGTTGAAGAAGTGGAGCCCCACGAAGCGCTCGGGGCGGGTGGTGGAGGTGGCGAGCTGGGTGATGGTCAGGGACGAGGTGTTGCTGGCCAGGATCGCCCTTTCCGGCAGCACCGAATCCAGGTTCCGAAAGGTCTTCTGCTTCTCCTCCAGGTTTTCGACGATGGCTTCGATGGTCAGGTCGCACTCGGAGAGCTCTCCGAGATCGATCGCCCCCGAGATCCGTCCCTGGATCTCCTCTCGAGTCTCCGCCTCGAGCTTCTCCTTCTCCACTGCCTGGTCCAGGGATCTCCGGATTCGCTCCATGCCCTTCTCGAGCTGATCCTCCGACACCTCCCGGACCACGGTGTCGTAGCCCGCCCGGGCGCAGACCTCCGCGATTCCGGAGCCCATGAGGCCACATCCGACGACGCCTACAGTCTTGATCTTCACGGTCGCAATCCTCCGAGTCTATCCATGATCCGGTCGTCCCGGCTTTCGGCGTTCCGCCGTCCCCCGGCCAGCCGGGGTCCCTCCTCTGAGATCAGGCTAGCAGCCCCACATGCACCTCGCGTTGCTTCGGTACCCGGGGCTGAACACCCGAAGGTTCGGGCGGGGCGGTGCACTCCCGAATGGTTCTTCCGGGATCACAGCTCCTCCACGATTCGCTCGCCCTCTCGGGTCCTGGTGATTCGGAGTCGAAGGGCTTCGTCGAGGGCGAACGGGAGGCGGTCCGCCCACTCGAAGACCTTGATCCCCGGGGACTCGAGGATCTCCTCCAGGCCGAGTCCCAGCGCCTCCTCCGGCTCCAGCCGGTAGAGGTCCACGTGGATCAGGGATCGCTCCGGTCCCTGGTGCCGGCGGACCAGGGTATAGCTCGGAGACTGAATCTGCTCTTCGGGAATCCCCAGTCCTCCTCCGAGCCCCTGGACCAGGACCGTCTTGCCCGCCCCGAGATCACCCTCCAGGAGCAGGATTCCGTCGGGTTCGAGCTCCCTGGCGAGCCGTCGGCCGAGCTCCCGGGTCTCCTCGGCAGTCCGGGTCGTCCAGCGCCTCATGGGCTCCCTCGATACCTCAGGACCCGTACGGCCTAGAAATCGAACAGGGTCTCGGGGAGAGAATCGAGCAGGTCTCCAGCCGCCAGGGATTCCTCGCCGATCTCCTCCGCGGCAAGGTCTCCCGCCCGTCCGTGGAGGAAGGCCCCCAGACAGGCCGCCTCGAAGGCCTGGATGCCCCGGGCCAGGTAGGCGCCGATCATGCCCGTGAGCACGTCTCCGGTGCCGCCGGTGGCCATGCCGGGGTTCCCGGTGGGGTTGAGGGCGAGACGTCCGTCCGGGTCGGCGATCAGGGTCTGATGTCCCTTGAGGACGATCACGCACTCCGTGACCGCCGCCGCCCCCCGAACCGCCTCCAGGCGCTCCTCCGGCGTCCGGGGAACCTCGGCTTCCATCAGCCGGGCCAGCTCTCCCGGGTGGGGAGTCAGCACCGTCGGATGACTCCGCCCGGCGAGATCCGACGCGGACCCCGCAAAGGCGTTCACCGCGTCGGCGTCCAGTACTACCGGAACCGGGGCGCGGAGCGCGATCTCGCGAATCGCGTCCCCGGTCTCTCCTCTGGTCCCCATGCCCGGACCCATGGCCAGGGCGTCCCGTTCCCGACAGGCCTCGAGAACCACGTCGATCCCCGCCCGGGCGATCCGCCCCCCTGCCACCGCGTCGTATCCGAGGGTCATGGACTCGATCGAAGCGATGTCGGCGAAGGGAACCAGCTCCCGGGAAACTCCCAGCGTCACCAGACCCGCACCCGCCCGGACGGCGGCCCGGGAGGCCAGAATCGCCGCCCCCAGG
>JAWVZJ010000443.1:0-2392 GCA_033722255.1 Thermoanaerobaculia bacterium
GGGAGAGCCTCCAGCCCGTACCGAATCTCGGCCAGGCTGACCGTGGAGAGATAGAGGTCCTCGGTCGGACGAGCATCGAGCCAGCTCAGGACCGCCCGGGGTGGAGCGGGCTTCATCACCGCCGACACCACGTTCGTGTCGAGGAGGATCACTCGACCAGATCCGGCGGCTCGTGCGGGTCGGGGGACGGAAGCTCGAGATCCACGCCATCGTCCGGTCCGAAATATCGAATCGCCAGCGCTCCGAGGCGCTCGGGAGCGGCGACCGCCCGCCGGAGGATCTGCCGAACCTCCTCCTCCATCGACGTGCCGTGGTCTTCGGCCCGGGCCTTCAGCTTCTCGTACACCTCATCGTCGAGTCTGCGTACGCTCAGGTTTGCCATCCTCGACCTCCCATGCCTATGCTAGCACCCGCTAGCACCCGAGGCAACGCATATCGCCGACTTGCTACGGCACGATCCGCTCGCAGGTCCGATCCGGTCCTAATCTCCCGAATCCGCTACCGGCCCGGACGAGCCGAGCTCGGTCCAGAGGTGGGTGTAGGCCAGGGCCACCCGGTAGGCGAGCTGCTCGTTGGTAACACTGCCTCCGTGGCCACCCTCGGTGTTCTCGTAGTACCAGACCTCGTAGCCCATCTCCTCCATCCTCGCGGCCATCTTCCGGGCGTGGCCGGGGTGGACCCGGTCGTCTCGGGTCGAGGTGTAGAAGAAGACCGGTGGATAGCCCTGATCCGCTTCGAGGTTCTGATAGGGGGAGTACTCGCGGATGAAGGCCCAGTCCTCGGGATCGTCGGGATCCCCGTACTCGGCCATCCAGCTCGCCCCCGCCAGCAGCTCGTGGTAACGCTTCATGTCCGCCAGGGGAACGCCGGCGATGACGGCTCCGTAGAGGTCGGGGCGGCGGATCATGGTGGAGAGCACGAGGAGACCCCCGTTGCTCCGACCCTCGATCCCCAGGTGCTCCGGCGAGGTGATCTTCCGCTCGATCAGGTCCTCGGCCACGGCCTCGAAGTCTTCGAAGGCCCTGGGCCGGTTCTCCAGCAGCGCCGCCTCGTGCCAGGCGGGGCCGAACTCCCCGCCACCGCGGATGTTGGCGGAGACGAAGACCCCGCCCCGTTCCAGCCAGAGCTTCCCGTAGGTCCCGTAGAGATCTTCGTAGGTACCGGAGTAGGACGGGGTCAGTGAGTTCCGGAAGCCTCCGTAGGAAAAGATGTGGGTGGGATTTTTCCCGTTCCACTCCGTTCCCTTCGGGAAGACCACGAAGTACGGGACCTCGGTCCCGTCGGCGGAGGTGGCCCAGTGCTGCTCGACCTCGAACTTCGAGCCCTCGAAGGTCGGCTCCTGGCCCTTGACCTTCTCGGGCTCCAGGTCGTCCGCCGCAACGTGGTAGAGAGTCGGGGGAGAGACGAAGGACTCGTACTGGGCGAAGAAGTCGCCGGTCTCGTCGTCCACGGTGGTCACGTGCAGGGCCCCGTTGTCCGGGAACGGGATGGAGCGGCGGCTCCAGTCCTCTTCCGCCGGGTCGTAGCGGTAGAGGCGCCCCCGAACGTCGTCGAGCATGGTGACCAGGACCCCCTCCTTCGCCGCGGTCACGTCCTCCACGACCTCACCTTCTTCCGGGTCCACCAGAGTCTCCACCGACCCTTCGCCTCCCCGGAGGGCCGCGGGATCGGCGATCAGCACCGTGCCCTCCCGGTAGGTCGTCTCATCCCGGGACCAGTCGTTTTTCAGCGAAATCAGGAGCCGCGCCCGGAAGGCGTCCTCCACCACCGCGGTCTCCGGGAGCTCCAGGGGGTGCAGCTCTCCGTCCAGGAGCTGGTATCGAGACGACGTCCAGAAGCTCTTCTGGTCCCCGACCAGATCGATGTCCCCCTCGTCGGTCCGGAGGCGGCTGCCCCAGGCCGCCACGGAGGAGCTCTCCGCTTCGTACAGGGTCTCGGCCTCCTCCAGGGGAGTCCCCCGCTGCCAGAGCTTCACGATCCGGGGATACCCGGAGTCGGTGAGACTCCCCTCCCCGAAATCCGTCCCCACGAAGACCTCGTCCTCGGTGCGCCAGGCGACGTTGGACTTGGCCACCGGCAGGAAGAAGCCGTCCTCCACGAACTCCAGGGTCTCGGCGTCGAACTCCCGGACCTCGTCGGCGTCCCCTCCGCCGGGGGACAGCGACACCAGACAGTGTCGATGCTCGGGAGGAAGGCAGGTCATCCCGTGGAAGACCCAGGGCTTCCCCTCCTCTTCGGCCAGGGCGTCGACGTCCAGGACCGTCTCCCACTCCGGATCCTCGGAGCGGAGCTCGTTCAGGGTCGTCCGGCGGTAGATCCCCCGGGGGTGCTCCGAGTCCTTCCAGAAGTTGTAGAGGTACTCGCCACGCTGAACCACGTGGGGGATCCGCGA
>JAWVZJ010000444.1:0-2390 GCA_033722255.1 Thermoanaerobaculia bacterium
ATCGACGGGTTCTCCGGAGAGGAGGGACCGGAGGAGATCGGAGCGACCGGCTCGGTGAGCCGCCGCCGCTTCCTGGCCGGAACGGCCTGTGCCCTGGGGGGAGTCCTGGTTCTGGATCGGGCCACCTGGTCGGCTTCGGCACCGACCGGGGAGGTCGGGTCGACCTGGGCCTCGGGGGCGGCCCTTCGACCGCCGGGAGTCCGATCGGAAGAGGAGCTCCTGGACCGGTGCGTCCGCTGCGGGGTCTGCATGCAGTCCTGTCCGACGAACGTCATCCAGCCGGACCTCTCGCCGAGCTCGGCAGCCGGGCTGTTCGTTCCGGAGCTCGCGCTGCGCCTGGGAGGTTGCGATCCCGAATGCACCCGATGCGGCGAAGTCTGCCCGACCGGGGCCATCCGGCCCCTGGAGCCGGAGGCCAAGCGGTCCTGGGTCCTGGGGACGGCGGTGGTCGAGGACGGCCTCTGTTTGCGGCCCCGAGGCGAGGACTGTCGGGCCTGCCTGGAGGTCTGCCCCTTCGACGCCTTCGAGAGTCCCTCGACGCCTGGCGGGGCGCCCCGGGTGCTCGCCGACCGCTGTACCGGATGCGGCCTGTGCGAGTTCCGCTGTCCCGTACCTCCCCGGGACGGGAGCCGGCGGACCCGACGGGCCGCCCTCCGGCCCACCGTTGAGCGGCGTCCGGCGATCCGGATCGTCACCACCGCCGAAGCGCCCCGTCTGGAACCGACTCTCCGGGAGCCGGGACCGCGGGACGATTCTCATCTACCCCCCTTCTTGAGGAGCTCCTAGGTCATGAAGCATCGACTCCGTTCCTGGAGGAAGCGAGCGGGCACGTTCGAGGAACGGCCCAGGGAAGCTCATCGGAATCCTCGACTCCGGGGAGTAGGCGTCCCCGCTGCGACCGCCCTCGGTCTCCTTCTGGCCGTACCGGTGTCGGCGGCCGGAGAGGAGCCGGCGGGGATCTTCACCGACGTCACCACCGCCTCCGGGATCGATTTCGTCCACACCTTCGGCGACGAGGAGATGAGCAACCTGGTGGAGTCCAGCGGGTACGGCGTCTGCCTCTTCGACGCCGACGGCGACGGTCGTCTGGACGTCTACTTCGCCAACGGCTCCCGTCACCCGGAGGTCAGCGAGCATCCTGAGGGCACGGAGGCACCCGGCGAGCTCCCGACGAACCGGCTCTACCGGAACGTCACCGAGCCAGGCGGTGCCCTGCGATTCGAGGACGTCACGGTCGGTTCGGGCACCGGAGACACGGGCTTCTCCATGGGGTGTGTGGCCGGGGATCTGGACGGGGACGGCGACCGGGATCTGGTGGTCACCAACTACGGGCCGAACCGAGCCTACCGAAACGACGGCCCGGGTCCCGACGGCGTACCCCGGTTCACGGACGTCACCGAGGAGTCCGGTCTCGGAGATCCTGCCTGGGGCATGGGTGCGGCGCTCCTGGACTTCGACGGCGACGGCCGTCTCGACCTCTACGTGGGGAACTACGTGCGCTTCGATCCGGACTACCGGGCCTTCTACGTCACCGACCGCTTTCCCGGTCCCCTGGCCTACCCGGGCTCCCCGGATCGGCTCTACCGGAACCTCGGCGGCTGGCGTTTCCAGGAGATCTCCCGGGAGGCCGGGGTCGCGAACCCGGAGGGACGGGCCATGGGGGTCGGGGTGAGCGACCTGGGCGGCGACGGCCGCCCGGATGTCTTCGTCTCCAACGACGCCATGGCGAACTCCCTGTTCCGGAACCGGGGAGACGGGAGCTTCGAGGACGTGGCCCTGTTCTCCGGCCTCGCGTACTCGGAGAACGGGGAAGCCACCGCCGCCATGGGGGTCGATTTCGGGGATCTGGACGGAGACGGTGCCCTGGAGATCTTCGTGCCCGACATGTCGTTCAGTACCCTCTACGCTCCGGAGGAGGGGGACACCTTCCACGACCGCTCCCGCCAGTGGGGGTTGGCGCCGGTGGCGGCCCAGTACGTGGGCTGGAGCGGCCACCTGATCGACTACGACCTGGATGGCTGGCTCGACCTCTTCATGACCACCGGGGATCTCCACGACATCGAGCCCACGGAGGACATCCTCCTCCACAACGAGGGGTCCGGTGGCTCTCCGGGCTCCAGCGATGCGCCCCGTCTCCGGGACGCTGCAGAGGAGGGCGGGGCCCACTTCCACGAGGGCACCATGGGCCGGGGGGCCGCGGTGGGTGACCTGGACGACGACGGGGATCCGGACATCGTCCTGAACGTCCTGGCGGGGCCGGCGGTGGTCCTGCGAAACGATCAGATCACGGGGAACCACTGGCTCGGCGTTCGGCTCTCCGGCCCCGAGGGGAACCCGGACGGGATCGGAGCCCGAATCGAGGTGGTGACCTCCGGGGGAGGTGCCCCGGA
>JAWVZJ010000445.1:0-2390 GCA_033722255.1 Thermoanaerobaculia bacterium
CGGGCGAAGGTGACGACCCCGTCGGCGAGGGCGAAGAGGGTGTCGTCCTTGCCCCGCCCGACGTTGTCACCAGGGGTGAACTTGGTTCCCCTCTGCCGAACGATGATCGTTCCGCCCCGGACCCGCTGACCCCCGTATCGCTTGACTCCCAGATGCTGGGGATTGGAGTCGCGGCCGTTTCGACTCGACCCTTGACCTTTCTTGTGTGCCATCGTCGTCTTCTCCTAAAGCTCGATGTCCTGGATCCTCACTCGGAGCATGTTCTGGCGGTGTCCCTGGGTCCGCCGGTACCGCTTTCTTCGCTTCTTCTTGAACACCTTCACCTTGGGCCAGCGAACTTCGTCCAGGACGACCCCGCTCACCCGGGCTCCGGAGATCACGGGAGACCCGATCTTGACCCCGCCCTCACCGCTCACCATGAGGACTCGGTCGAACTCGATCTTCGGGACCTTCTCTCCGGAGACCGGCCGTCGCTCGACGTCGATGACGTCGCCCCGGGTCACTCGGTACTGCTTTCCTCCGGTCTCGATGATCGCAAACATGACGTTTCTCCATTGCGCACGTATCCATTCCCTCCGGAGAGGCGTGAAGAGCCAATATAGCAGGGGCCGGAGGGATCGTCAACGCGGGGCACTGTCGGTGTTCCGGAACCGCATCTCCCGGACCAGCAGCACCGTGTCCAGTCTCGGTCGCCACTCGATCTCGTGCCGGATTCCGTAGAGATCGTAGGTGACGAAGAGCGGGACGTAGACCCGATCCTCCATGGCCCGCTCCATCGCCTCCTGGAGCAGCTCCCGACGTGGGATCGTCTCCAGGGTGCTTCCGCTCTCCTCGATCAGGGCGTCGACCCGGGGATCGCTGTAGCCTCCGAAATTGGTGTTCCCGTACCCACGCCCCGGCTCTCGCGTGTGGACCTTGCTGTCCAGGATGTCGCTGGCGTCGGCCGTGGACGCCACGGCGGCACCGTAGTAGAAAGGGATCTCCTCCCGGCCGAATCTGGGATAGAGCTCGGTCCACGGCTGGACCGAGACTCGGACCTCGATCCCGATCTGCCCCAATTGCTCCACGATCGGACCCGGATCTCGCCCCTCCCGGGTGACCAGGGGTACCGAGAATCCATCCGGATAGCCGGCCTCGGCCAGCAGGCGACGGGCCTCCTCCCGGTCCGGCTCCGGGGGCTGGACACCGGGGGCAAAGCCGAACACGTTGGCGCTGACGAGCTGACCGACGGGACGACCGTGGCCCTCCTGGATCTCCTCGACGAGCACCCGTCGATCGAGGGCCAAATGAACGGCCCGGCGAACTTTCGGGTCCCGAAACGGACCCCAGTCGGGTCGCAGATGGAGGTACTGGACCTCCAGCCCCAGACGTCGCTCCAGGCGCACCGCCCTGGACTCCTCGACCTCTTCGGCCAGCCAGGGGGAGACCTCCCGGACGATGTCCAGGCTTCCATCCAGAAGCATCTCGATCCGCCGTGCGGGATCCCGTACCGGGCGGAAGAGGGCTCGATCCACCGGTGGTGGGCCCCTCCAGTGCCCTTCGAAGGCCTCCAGCTCGATCGACTCCCCGGGTTCCCAGCGAACGAGGCGATACGCTCCGGTCCCGATCGGAGACTCCATGTCGTCGGAGACGCCGGAGGGAAGGAGCGGCAGGTACGCGAGCTTGTTCAGGAGGATCGGGTAGGGCCGGCTCGTCCGGATCTCCACGGTGCTCTCGTCCACGGCCACGACATCCTCCACCTGGACCAGATAGCTGGCCAGGGCACTCTGGGGATGGTTCCGGGCCCGCTCGAGGGAGAAGACCACGTCCTCCGCGCTGAACCGGCTCCCGTCGTGGAAGAGCACATCCGACCGGAGATAGAAGCGCCAGGTGAGCTCGTCGGGGTTCTCCCAGCTCTCCGCCAGGCAGGGCTCGATCCGGAGCCGGCTGTCGAAGCAGGTCAGGGGCTCGTACAGATTCCGCAGCACGGCCCAGGTGAGGAGCTCGTCGTAACGGTGGGGATCGAAGCTCAGGACGTCGCTGTGGATCCCGATCTGGATCGAGGTGGGCCGGGAGCTGCGGCTGGGCCCGGCCCCGTTGTCCGCAGGTCGGCCACAGCTCGTGGACAGGACGAGAAGCAGGAATCCAAGTCCGAGCCCGGCCCAGGACCGGTCTCGGAGACCGAAATCGAAGAGACACATGATGGCCGTTCGCCGCGTGCCATCGTATCACCGGCCGCGGGAGTTCCCCCCGGATCGTGGCCCTCCCGAGACCTCGCGAGGAGTGCCGAGCCTCCGGTGGGACGGAGGGGGTGCTCTGTCGGGACCCCTACTCCTCGAACCGGACCCGGTCCACCCGATCCCAGGACACGTAGACCGGATCCCGGTCCCGCTCCTTCCCGAAGACGAGCA
>JAWVZJ010000446.1:0-2385 GCA_033722255.1 Thermoanaerobaculia bacterium
GCACACGGCCGGGAGCACCGTCTACCACCCCCGCCCCGAGACGGCCGCCGGATCGCCGCCCCCGATCGCCGTGGCTGAACAAAAAAAAACGGGCCGCCCCCCCCCGGGGAGGGAGCGGCCCGCGTCGGTGCTGGATCCGGTTACGACACCGTCACCACGTTCTCAGCCGCAGGGCCCTTGGCACCCTGGACGATGTCGAATTCCACCGTCGCTCCCTCGGCGAGGGTCCGGAATCCCTCGGCCTGGATCGAAGAATGGTGGACGAAGCAGTCCTTGCTGCCATCCTCCGGCGTAATGAAGCCGAAGCCCTTCTGATCGTTGAACCACTTCACGGTTCCCCTGGTACGCATCACGCGCGCTCCCTTAGGTGTTGCGATCGTTGGAGTACGGGTGACCCGCCCTTTACCGACCACATTGTTCAGACGCGGAATCCCCCGCGCGGGTTGGTGTGCTCACTCGAGCCACCACGACTCAAGCCGAACCTACGGTTCGGACACATGCAACGGTCGCAGTCAAGACCGGCCTCGTCAACTTCATTCTACGGGATCGTGGTCCGTCTCCCCCACGCGTCAACCGCCATCTTCGAGGACCTCCACATCGACGATGGAATCGAGGTCCGGGTAGACCCGGTCGAGAAAGGCGTTCCCGAGGGCGGCGATGGAGTCCTCCCATTGCAGGGGATCGTCTCCGTACTCTCCGTACAGATCGTCCACGGCGTCCATACCCGAAACCACTCTGCCCACCGGCGGAAAGCCGATGACCCCCATCCAGCGCAGGCTGTCCAGATTCGAGTTGTCCGATCGATTGATAAAGAGGATGGCGGAGCGCGTCCCGGGCCCGCCACGGGCGAAGCTCACGGTTCCGCGGACGTTGCTGGCCCGAGTCGGCTCGTCGGGCAGACCGGCCGGGATCCAGATCGAGTCCATCCCCGGCCGGCCGGAGTAGCCGAACTGGGCATACGCCTCGTTCACCCGGTAGATGCGGGCCCCCCGCCAGTATCCCATCTCCGCGAGCTCCCGCACCCGTGCCACGGCACGGGGCGACCACTCCGGGACGAACTCCACCTCCACGGGTCCGGCGGACGTCCGGAAGCGGACGGTGAAGGGCTCTTCCCCTCCTCCACCTCCGGGGGTGCCGTCTCCCCCTCCGCAGGCCGTCGCCAGGACCGATACGGCCAGAACGAGGAGCCCGGCGATCCGTCGCGGCTCCCCTCCCGCCGCCGGGGGCCGGGTGGGAGAATAGGGGCGCTCCGGGCTCGTCTCCCGCTCCGGGCTCGCATCCCCGGGACCGTCCGCTCTCGTGCGCATAGGCTCTCGCTGCCTCTCTGAAGGTTCATCGCCGCGCCGTCCTCCGGAACCTCGGCCGCGGTCCGGGTTCTTGGGATCGGTGGCAGGCTCGCGCGGTCGAACGACGCTCACATAGTCGTGGAGATTCTACGGCAGCGCCACGCGGAGGACGCAATGATCGACACGTTCATCGGGTGCACGCCCATGGTACGACTCGAGCGGATTCCCGGATCCGGCGCGGCCGAGGTGTGGGTGAAGCTGGAGGGGATGAATCCCGGCGGCTCCATCAAGGACCGCACGGCGCTGGCCATGATCGTCGACGCCGAGGAGCGGGGCGCCCTGCGTCCGGGGCAGACCATCGTCGAGCCCACGTCGGGCAACACGGGGATCGGGTTGGCCCAGGTCGCGGCCGCCCGGGGCTACCCCCTCAAGCTCTGCCTCCCGTCCTCCATGAGCATGGAGCGGAAGCGAACGCTCACGGCGTACGGAGCGGAGCTCGTCCTCACCGATCCGGAGCTGAGAATGCTCGCGGCCATCGAGGTCGCGGAGCGGATCCGGGACGAGGAGGGGGCGTTCATGCCCGATCAATTCGCCAATCCGGCGAACCCCCGGACGCACTACGAGACCACCGGTCCGGAGATCTGGCGGGCCCTGGAGGGACGTCTCGACGCCTTCGTGTACGGAAGCGGGACCGGCGGGACCATCTCCGGGGTGGGGCGGTTTCTGAAGGAACGGTCGCCGGAGATCACCGTCGTGGCGGTCGAGCCCGCCCGGAGCGCCGTGATCTCCGGAGAGGAGCGCGGTCAGCATCGGTTCCAGGGCATGGGACCGGGCTTCATCCCGCCCAACCTCGATCGGACGGTCCTCGACCGCATCGAGAAGGTCTGGGAGGAGGACGCGTTCCCACTCGCCCGGCGACTGGCCCGGGAGGAGGGACTCTTCGTCGGCATGAGCAGCGGCGCCATCGTCTGGACCGCGCTGCTGTTGGCCGAGGAGATGGGATCGGGACATCGCATCGCCTGCATCGCGCCCGACTCCGCCGCCCGGTACCTCACGACGGAGCTCTTCGAAGACGACGGTGGGACCGAAGCGACGGAGC